>DIXV01000077.1:18542-20221 GCA_002436115.1 Streptococcus sp. UBA6071
GTTTGCTTCAGCTATCGGTTCGGCCTATGTATCGGCAATGGGTGTTCTTAATATTTCACCAGGTCCTGCTGGCGTATTAGGTTTTGTATCGGTTAGAAGCGACGATATGGTAAACTTTTTAATCGGTGTATTATTGTCTATGGCGATTTCCTTTGTGTCAACCATTTTCCTTGCAAAAAGCCAATTTTTCAAAAACAAGCTTGTCTGAATAGATATGATGATTAACTAAAATCTGGGGAAGACAAAAGAAGGTGCTTTCTTTTTAATAGGTTAGGTGAGCTTTCTTTAGGTAAGGGTTGCTCTGTTAGCTTATTATTGACTATCTAGTTTGTCTTCTCATGTATTTTAAGCTGTTTTTTCATAGATTAAATAGCGGTGTAAAATTAGGTAAACCATAAGGAAAATAAAAAGGCCTTTGGACCAACAGTGTCCAAAGGCCTTTTTCTATCTGAAATTCAGATGGGTGGTTTGCTTTAGGAGTAATTAGCGTGCAACGCGACGGCGTGCAGCTTTTTTACGGTTTTCTTCAATGAAGGCTGCTTTTTTTTCTTCTGGTTCGATGACAGTCTTCTTAAAAGCATAAGCAGCTCCCGCAAGAGCAGTAACGGTTCCGACAACACCAGTTGCTAAACCTTTAACAAATCTATATTTTGCCATGTAAAATTCTCCTTTTTTGTCTGGGGCGTATCTGAGGAAGGTCTTACCAAATACCTCAGACTTTTTGAACGCCTCCGCATCTTGTGTTATAATAAATGATAGCGAAAAAATCACAAATTTTCAAGGAAAAAGATGAAAACGAAACTAATTGTTATCCTAGGACCAACAGCAGTAGGAAAAACTGCTTTGGGAATTGAGCTGGCACAAGCTTTAAATGGCGAAGTCATCTCTGGAGATAGTCAGCAGGTCTATCGTCAGCTGGACATTGGAACAGCCAAAGTTTCAGCAGCAGAACAAAAAAGGGTTCCCCATCACCTGATTGATGTTCGAGATGTTGCGCAAACCTATTCAGCTTATGACTTTGTTCAAGAAGCACAAGAAGCGATTGCAGATATCCTCGGTCGAGGAAAACTCCCGATTATTGTAGGTGGGACAGGTCTTTATCTACAGAGTTTGCTGGAAGGTTATCATCTAGGCGGACAAGTCAATCAAGAACAGATGCTGGCTTATCGAGAAGAGTTAGAAGGACTATCTGATCAAGACCTTAAAACGCTTGCAGAGCAGGCTCAGATAAATGTAGATTATCATAATCGTCGGCGTCTTATCCGTCATTTAGAGCTGGAAGGTTTTGGTCAGGCTATGGTAAATGATGCCCCTATCTATGACTACCTGCTGATAGGCTTGGATGATGATCGTCAACGCCTTTATGAACGCATCAATCACCGAGTTGATACCATGGTTGAAATGGGATTATTAGAAGAAGCACGCTGGCTTTACGACAATCACCCTGATGTGCAGGCAAGGCAAGGCATTGGTTATAAAGAACTTTTCCCTTATTTTTCGGGACAAATAAGCCAAGAGGAAGCCTTAGAAAAGATTAAACAGAATAGTCGTCGATTTGCCAAACGTCAACTGACTTGGTTTAGAAATCGGATGAATGTAGACTTTTACCAAGTGTCTGAACCAGAATACAAGGACAAACTAAAGCAAGCTATTGTAAGTTTTTTATGCGACTAAGGTCT
>DIXV01000077.1:20360-24126 GCA_002436115.1 Streptococcus sp. UBA6071
CCCAGAATACAAGGACAAGTTAAAGCAAGCTATTGTAAATTTTTTACGCGACTAAGGTCTGGCTGCCAAATAAAAGAAAAGAGAATGCATGATAGAAACAGAAAAAAAACAGGAGCGTGTCTTGCTGGTAGGGGTCGCCTTACAAGGAGAGGTGAATTTTGATAGTTCCCTACTTGAGTTAGCCAGTTTAGCTAAGACGGCTGGAGCAGAAGTCGTTGGTAGCTATAGTCAGAAAAGAGAAGGCTATGATAGTAAAACCTTTATTGGCTCAGGTAAGTTAGATGAGATAGCTGCACAGATTGATTGTGATGAGATAGATACCCTTATCGTTAACAACCGTTTGACTCCTAGGCAGAACCTGAATTTAGAGCGTATTTTGGGCATAAAGGTCATTGACCGTATGCAGTTGATTTTGGATATTTTTGCGATGCGAGCGAGGAGCCATGAAGGAAGGATGCAGGTTCATTTGGCACAGTTGAGGTATCTCCTACCACGTTTGGGAGGACAAGGAATTATGCTCAGTCGCCAAGCTGGTGGAATTGGAAGTCGAGGACCAGGTGAGAGCCAATTAGAATTGAACCGCAGGAGCATCCGAAAGCAGATACATGAGATCGAACAGCAACTCAAGAAAGTTGAGAAGAATCGCAAGGTTGTTCGAGACAAACGTCTGCAATCAGGTGTCTTCAAAATAGGACTCATTGGGTATACGAATGCAGGGAAATCAACCATTATGAATGTGCTCACACAGACCTCGCAATATGCAGCAGATGAACTGTTTGCAACTTTGGATGCAACGACCAAGCAATTTAAGTTGCAAGAGCATTTTCAAGTGACCCTAACAGATACAGTTGGATTCATTCAGGATCTACCAACAGAGCTGGTCTCCAGCTTTAAGTCTACGCTTGAAGAAAATCGACATATGGACCTCTTACTTCATGTCATTGATGCCTCAGATGAAAACCACGCCCTCCATGAGAGAGTCGTCCTAGATATTCTAAAAGACTTGGACATGGCGGATATTCCCTGCTTGACCCTTTACAATAAGAGTGATTTGGTAGCTAATGTCACACCAACGCAGATCCCTCATGTGCTTATTTCAGCCAAAGACCCTTCTGCGAATGAGATTTTGCAGGAAATTTTGTTGGACAAGATAAAGGATTTGGCAGAACCCTTTCGTTTGCGGATTCCTCTATCTAAAGCTTATCAATTCCATCAGATTAGCCCCTTTCTACTCATAGAAAAGAGAGATTATGTGGATGACGAGGAAGAGTTATCAGGCTTTGTTATGCTGGCCAATCATTGGCGTTTGGAGGCATTTTATGACTAATTACCTTGAACTAGCTCTTCAACATGGTGGCTTTACCAATCTAGATAGGGTCTATCTGGAAAACGTCTTATCCTCTCTGACAGAAGACCAAAAATTAAGGTTTATCACGCCACCACCTAGTGTTATCAACGCTTATTTTTCTGAACGTTATCAAAAGCAAGGGCCAGAGGCAGCGACTGCCTATTATTTTGAGATGTCCTGTGCCCTTACTTTATTCTCAAAAACACCTTCTTTTAAAGAACTTAAACCATTTGTTCGTCTCAATCTTTCTGGTCACTCTTATGGCTTATCCTACGAGAGCCAAAAGGAAGTAGCCATTATTTTTCCAGAAAAAAAGGAAGCCGTTAGAGAAAGTGTCTTGCTAGAGATTGCTCAAATTTTCCCTCACTACAAGATTTTTATGGAAGATGGTCAAATTAAAGCAAAACCGATGACCTTTGATGAAGCTAGCTTGATCAAACAAAGATCCAATGACTCTCTTCTGTCAGAAGTCTATATGTCAGAGGGATTGGTTAAGATTCAAGGTTTCAACCAAGAAGAAGTTTTAGAGCTTTCCGCTACCTATTCTGGAGAGAGGTATTATGGTTATTCTCAACGCCAATCTCTGATTTATATTACAAAATAGAAAGAAACGTATGCAAATTCAATTTTTAGGAACTTCAGCAGGTCAACCGTCTAAGGCACGTAATGTGTCCAGCTTAGCCTTGAAATTATTAGATGAAATCAACCAAATCTGGCTTTTTGATTGTGGAGAAGGGACCCAAAATCGTATCTTAGAGACGACTATTAAACCACGAAAGATTACGAAAATCTTCATCACTCACCTCCATGGAGATCATATCTTTGGTTTACCAGGTTTTTTATCAAGCCGTTCTTTTCAAGCTAACGAAGAACAGACCGATTTGGATATTTATGGTCCGATGGGTATTAAGTCTTTTATTTTAACAAGCCTTCGTGTGACAGGGACCCGATTACCCTATCGCCTCTGCTTTCATGAGATAGAGGATGGTAAGCTGGGGAAGGTGATGGAATCCGATACATTTACTGTGTATGCGGAGAAACTTAACCACACTGTTTTTTGTCTAGGCTACCGTATTGTCCAAAAAGATTTGGAAGGAAGCCTTGATGCAGAGAAACTGTTGGCAGCAGGTGTTCCCTTTGGTCCCTTATTTGGAAAGATAAAAAAAGGACAAGATATTATCCTTGATGATGCTACAAAAATCATCGCAAGTGATTACCTATCTCCGCCTCGTCCAGGAAAGGTAGTGACTATTTTGGGAGATACGCGACTGACAGAAAGTAGCGTGCAATTAGCAGCCAATGCTGATATTTTAGTCCATGAGTCCACCTATGGCAAGGAGGATAGTCAGATTGCTAAAAAACACGGACACTCCACTAATGTCCAAGCTGCACAGGTAGCTAAAAAGGCAGGTGCTAAGTATCTTTTACTGAATCATATCTCCCCTCGTTTTCTCTCACGTGACATCAAACAATTGCGTTATGATGCCAGCCGTGTTTTTCCAAATGTTAGAGTTGTTAACGATTTGGAGGAGCATGAAGTATGAGAAAGATTTTAATAACAGGTGCAAGTGGAGGCTTGGCTCAAGCAATGGTAACCTATTTGCCAGATGATTACTTAATTCTGATAGGAAGAGATGCACAATATCTTAAGGAACTCTATGACTATCATCCGCAGGTAGAGTACCACCAATTAGACATCAAAGATGATTTGGCTGTTATGGAGTGTTTGGACAAGATTTATCAGAAACACAAGAAAATCGATATTTTGGTTAATAATGCAGGCTATGCGGTATATAAGGATTTCGAAACGTTTACTACCAGAGAAGCCAGAGAGATGTTTGAGGTCAACACTTTTGCAACGATGACCTTCTGCCAACAAGTGGGAGGTCGGATGAAAAAAGTTGGATCGGGGCATATTGTCAATATTGTTTCCATGTCAGGTCACATTGCTTCAGCAAAATCGAGTCTATATTCTGCTAGCAAATTTGCATGTATCGGCTATTCCAACGTCCTTCGCCTCGAGCTAGCGGATAAGGGAGTTTATGTCACAACAGTTAACCCTGGTCCGATTGCAACCAAGTTTTTTGATCAGGCAGACCCAGATGGCTCCTACCTGAAATCGGTTGAACGCTTTCTTTTGCAACCAGACAAGGTGGCAAGGAAAATAGTTGCCATTTTCGGGAGAAAGAAGCGAGAGTTAAACCTCCCTTGGTCGCTCAAGGCGGCACATAAATTTTATAGCCTTTTTCCAGCAATAGCAGATGTTTTAGCAAGGGGAGTTTTTAATTACAAATGATTTACAATGTTTCGTTTCTTCATCTAGTTTAAGATAGAGTTGAGAGGTATATTTTGAAGAAAAAAGAATTATCCTACCTTGTTTGGGGTATGGTCTGGCTCTTAGTTGGAGGGGCATTGCTT
>DIXV01000077.1:24322-25600 GCA_002436115.1 Streptococcus sp. UBA6071
CTCTTAGTTGGAGGGGCATTGCTTTTTTTCAACCGAAATTTTGTTGATAATATTGTCTATATTATTGGGGTTGTCATCAGTTTGTTAGGGGTATTTAAGCTTCCCGAAGCATTCTTGAATAAGGCAAAGTACCCCAGTGTTAAAAGCAAGCTTCTCCATATTTTTGAAGGGGTTCTCCATTATCTGGTCGGTGGGCTCTTGCTTGTTTGGAGTCAGTTTTTTGCTATCTGGTTGGCACAATTGGTTGGTGCTTATCAATTATTGATGGGCACAATCACCTTTATCAATTATCTCCTCCTCCGGAAAGATCGCGTTCCCCGTCGGTTTAATCAACTTATCATCGCAAGCTACAATCTTATTTTTGGACTTTTTAGCTTATTTGACAAGGCAGATGTGACAGATACCTTGCTTCGTTTAGGCTTGTATTTGGTTTTTGTTGGTTTAACTGGCATTAATGACGGCCGACGATTATTGCTTTCTGAGGTAAAAGAAAACAGGTTAAAACGGCGACTCAGAGTCAGTGTTCCTGTTTTTTTCACCATGCTTCTTCCTCATGACACCTTGGTTAAAATCAATAGATTCATTAATGATGAGCTGGATTTGATGGATAGACGTGAGGTAGCCAAGGAGTTAAAAACCTATCAAGTTCAAAAAGGAGAACCCATTCTTAAGGTGTTTATCCATACGGCAGATTCGGGTTTCAATGTGATGGGACACTGTGATCTCAGCTACAAAGGCTGTGTTTATGCCTTTGGTAATTATGATGTCGACTCTGAACGTTTTTTTGGAACGATGGGAGATGGCGTTTTTGTTGAGACAGAAGAGAAAGCTTATATTGATTACTGTTTAGAATTTGGGAAAACCTTGTTTGAGTACCAGTTAGTGTTAGATGACTCCAAACAACTAGCTTTTGAAGCTAAATTAGCAGATTTAAAGGAAAAGATGCTTCCTTGGCAAATGGAGACCCCCAGTCAAAAGTCAAGTTATATGGGGCAACTTCAGGAACGATACGGGGCACGGTTTGCTAAGTTTAACAGCAGTCGCTTTAAGACCTATTTTGTGCTTGGAACCAATTGTGTGCTTCTGGCGGATCAATTGATTGGAACAGCAGGGATAGACTTAATTAGAATGGCAGGTATTTTGAGCCCGGGAACCTACTATGACTATTTTGAAAAAGAATTCCAAATTCCGAATTCCATTGTGGTTGGTCGTCAATTGCATCACCCTAAAATGCGTCAAGTAGAGGTTTCACAATCAACTATCAAAGAAGAATAAAAG
>DIXV01000077.1:25809-28444 GCA_002436115.1 Streptococcus sp. UBA6071
GATTTTAAAAAATAATGGCTATAAGGCTTGTCAAAAGATATTTTTTTTGATAGACTGTAGTAGTTATAAACTATGGCTCGGTAAGGAGACCATGGCAGAAAGGAATTTTAACAACATGAAAAAAGACATTCATCCAGAATACCGTCAAGTTGTCTTTCTTGACTCAACGACAGGCTACAAGTTCTTGAGTGGTTCAACAAAGTCTTCAGCAGAGACTGTCGAGTTTGAAGGGGCAGAGTATCCTTTGATTCGAGTAGAAATCTCATCAGACTCACACCCATTCTACACAGGACGTCAAAAGTTTACACAAGCCGATGGTCGTGTGGATCGTTTCAACAAAAAATACGGTCTCAAAGACGCAAACGCTGCGAATTAAGAAGCCCCGTGCGATTAAGCTTTCCTGTTTTGCAGGAAGGCTTTTTTAAAGCTCTTTGTTAACTGCAGGGGGAGACAAGGGCATCATTTACGAGAGGACTGTTTGGGTCTTCTCTTTTTTGATGGTCAGGACAATCAGTCTTTTCATGTTACAGTTATCGGTTTTTAAAAGCTAAAAACCTTACAGGTAATGGCTTTGTGGACTTATTAGTGATCTTAGTTTAGCGTTGAGGTCTAAGAAGATTGATTCCCTTTGCTATTCCTTAAAGCAAACAAAGGGAATGAAGTGTACTTACTGATAGGGTCAAAGGAATTAGCCACCACATGGTAGACTGTTTGGGTAAATGAAGAAAGGAAAAGGAATTTTCAAAAAATAATGCAAATCGGCCAATTCTAGCTATATTTTTGGTATAATTAAAAGAGATAGAAAGCGTTCCTTGTCTTATGTCAACGAGGAATTGTTTCCTTTTTTACTACTGTGCTAGTTGACTTGTTTTGTAGAGGAGAGTTTATGCCTAGGAAGTCTGGTAATGTTGAGAGTCGGATTGATTATACAGTGATTTTACCTGTTTTTTTTCTATTGCTGATTGGTCTAGTTTCTATTTATATTGCGGTAACACATGATTACCCCGATCGTGCGACAAGTCTTGTTATTCAACAAGGACTCTGGATGTTTGTCGGTATTGGCTTTGCCTTTGTTGTTATGTTCTTCAATACGCGCTTTCTGTGGCGCATTACCCCTTATCTTTATGGCTTAGGCTTGGCTCTCATGGTTTTGCCCTTGCTTTTTTATAGCCAATCCTTAGTTGGCCTAACAGGTGCTAAAAATTGGGTAGCTATAGGGAGTCAGACGCTTTTTCAACCATCAGAATTTATGAAAATCGCCTACATTCTTTTGCTATCTTTTCAGATTATTCGCTTTCAGGAGAAGCACAAGGAAGCAACGCTTCGAACGGATTTTCTTTTTATTTTGCAGCTTCTTGCGACGACTTTGCCAGTTTTATTTCTTTTGTTCTTACAGAAGGATTTAGGGACTTCCTTAGTCTTTGTTGTTATTTTTTTAGGGATGGTTCTCTTATCAGGGATTTCTTGGAAAGTTATCTTACCCACCGTTATAACAGCGGTTGTTCTTACAGGCGGTTTTATGCTGATTTTTATCTCGGAGGGTGGGAAAGGTTTTCTGCATAATTCCTTAGGTATCAGCACCTACCAACTCAATCGTATTTCAGCCTGGCTGGATCCTTTTGAAAATGCCCAGACCACAACCTATCAGCAAGCCCAAAGTTTGATAGCAGTGGGCAGTGGTGGTCTTTGGGGACAAGGTTTTAATGTGACAAATCTCATGGTTCCTGTCCGTGAGAGCGACATGATCTTTACAGTGATTGCTGAGGATTTTGGTTTTGCTGGTGGACTACTTGTTATCAGCCTCTATCTCCTCTTGATTTATCGGATGATTCGAATCACAATTCAGTCGAACAACCGTTTCTACACCTTTATTTCGACAGGCTTCATTATGATGATTCTCTTTCATGTTTTCGAAAACATAGGTGCGGCAACGGGTATCCTTCCCTTAACAGGTATCCCTCTTCCCTTCATTTCTCAAGGAGGGTCATCCATTATTTCCAACTTGATTGGTGTCGGCCTTGTTTTGTCCATGAGTTACCAAAATTCCTTGGTCAAAGAGAGGTTGCAAGAACGCCGGTATCGTAGGCGGCGCTTTATTATTGAAAAATCTAAAGAAAATGAGGAAGCATGATGATGACAATTGCAGTTCTTTTAGCACCTGGCTTCGAAGAAATTGAAGCCATTACACCGATAGATGTTTTACGTCGAGCGGGTTTCGAGGTAGACGTTTTAGGCTTTTCAGATCAGGTGACAGGTTCTCATTCGATTACTATTCAAGCCGATAAGGTCTGGACAGGAGATCTCTCAGCTTATGATATGATTGTTCTACCTGGTGGTCTACCTGGAGCCAACAATTTGCGAGATGATGACAAGTTAATAAGTGCATTGAAGGCTAGTTATAAGGCTGGCAAATGGCTGGCTGCCATATGTGCTGCTCCAAAGGTTTTGGGGCGTGCTGGTCTGCTTGATGGCAAACGCTACACTTGCTTTCCAGGGGTAGAAACAGAAATCAAGCAAGGCGAATTTGTTCCAGAAGTAGTGGTTGAAGATGGTCAGATTATCACAGGTTGTGGGGCAGGTGCTAGTTTAGCATTCGCCTACAAATTAGTAGACGTATTAGGAGGCGATCCCTCTG
>DIXV01000077.1:28608-29137 GCA_002436115.1 Streptococcus sp. UBA6071
AGTAGACGTATTAGGAGGCGATGCCTCTGGTTTAAGCAAAGGGATGCTTTACCATCGATTATTTGAGTAAGAGCGATTGATGGAACCAATCAAGCGAAATCGCTCCTGCCTCCGTTCCCTGAAGGACTATTCAAAAAGAGGTTCTAATTCTTGCTTCCTTGGTTTAATTTTTGGGTAAATTATGCTATAATGAAGGTTATGAAATATCAAGATTATATCTGGGATTTAGGTGGAACCTTACTCGATAATTATGAAATTTCGACTCAAACATTCTGTAAGACTTTAGCAGATTATGGTCTAAATGACGTATCTCACGATGCGGTTTATAGGGCACTTAGATGCTCAACTGCGGATGCTGTTAGGCTCTTTGCGCCTCAGATAGAAGGCTTTTTAGAGACTTACAAGAAGAATGAGGCGATTGCTCTAAAGAAACCCATTTTATTTGAAGGTTCTAGACAGGTTCTGTCTGAGATTGTTTTGGCTGGGGGTCGTAATTTCCTTTGGACGCATCGAAATCGTCAGGTTTTAG
>DIXV01000077.1:29327-29868 GCA_002436115.1 Streptococcus sp. UBA6071
ATTTTAGCAGATGCGGGGATTGCTCACTACTTTGTTGAGGTGATTACTAGTGACGATGGTTTTCCAAGAAAGCCTAATCCCAAAGCATTGCTATTTCTTAAAGAAAAATATATGATTGAAAGAGGATTAGTCATTGGAGATCGAAGGATTGACCAAGAGGCTGGACATTTGGCAGGATTGTCGACCTATCATTTTGATGGGGTTAGCAGCCTGACCAATATTCTCGAACTAGAATAGGATAAGTATGACAGAAGACAAAAAAGATTTACAGGCTAAGGCGGGAGACTATGACGCTAGTCAAATTCAGGTACTAGAAGGACTAGAGGCTGTTCGCCTTCGTCCGGGCATGTATATCGGATCGACCTCAAAAGATGGTCTCCATCATTTGGTTTGGGAAATCGTTGATAACTCTATTGACGAAGCTTTAGCAGGGTTTGCCAGTCATATTGAGGTCTTCATTGAGGAAGATAACTCAATCACCGTACGTGATGACGGACGTGGAATCCCGATAGATATCCAAGAAAAGACAGGTCGCCCAGCT
>DIXV01000123.1:0-2907 GCA_002436115.1 Streptococcus sp. UBA6071
CGCATTTGAAGGTATTTTTTAAGGTCTTTCTTATCAAACCAAGCTGTCCCATAAACCCTCTGCATCATCGCATTCTTGCTGTCACCTCTCCAATAGGCGCCCGCAACATTAAGTAATTGGAAGACTTGGATGCGGCCAGTTGAAGGGAGATGGGGGCCACGACAGAGATCAACATACTCCCCTTGCGTATAG
Organism: Streptococcus sp. UBA6071; assembly: GCA_002436115.1. Taxonomy (GTDB): domain Bacteria; phylum Bacillota; class Bacilli; order Lactobacillales; family Streptococcaceae; genus Streptococcus. The sequence continues at coordinate 193 of DIXV01000123.1, forward strand.
ATGGTTAGCCCCCCTTCATCTTCTGAGTGTTCTTCAATTAACTCTAGCTTGTAAGGGTCATTTTTGAATATCGCACGTGCCTCATCCTTACTAACCTCTTGACGGATACTTGGGAAATTTTCCTTGATAATTTTTTTCATTTCCTCTTCAATACGAGGCAAATCTTCGTTGGAAATTTGCCCAGCTTCATTATCCGTGTCGTAATAGAAGCCATCCTGAATGGCTGGGCCTATTCCTAAATGAATATCAGGAAAGAGGCGTTTAGCCGCTTGAGCAAAAAGATGAGCAGCCGAGTGACGTAAGATATCAAAAGCAGCCTCATGGTCTGGGGTTACTATTTCGAGAGTTCCATCCTCAGTAATACTAGTGGTCGTATCAATCAGTCTTCCGTTAAATTTACCAGCCAAAGACTTTTTGGCTAGAGAATTGCTGATCGATTGGGCAATATCAACTGTTGTTACACCAGATTCAAATTCACGCACAGCGCCATCTGGAAAAGTGATTTTAATCATGTGTTCTCCTTTTAATTTACATGTTCAATAAATAAAGTGGTAAGGTTTTACTAGCGATTCAACCACTCAAAAAAACACGACGCCCTCTAAAGGACGTCGCAACGTGGTTCCACCTTAGTTTATGCAAGGGAAAATCTCTTGCACCTCTAATAGCGATAAGGGGGCCACCCTTTTATGTTTGCATAAAACGATACCGAGTAGTGTCAACTGCGTCCTCTATGCGCTTTCCAGCAACCGCGCACTCTCTTAAAAAGTTCCAACAATTGATAAGTCTCTAAGCCTTATTATAGCATACATTACCTAAATTTCAAGCATTTCCCTTTCTTTTTTCCCAACAGTAAATTCCCCAACCAAGCAGACAGGCTATCAAACTGATGACAGCATAAGGGATCACATAGAAGCTTACCCCTCCTGCAAAGGGATAAATGACATAATCAGCTGGCCAGAATAGGAAGCCTATGAGTAGAGGAAACCACCACTGCAACCCATTTTTAGTACTAAAGATGAGGGAAAGAGCAAATATAGCAAAGGGTTGGTAAAGGAGAATATGGTTGACAAAAAGATTTTTCAGGTCTGAATCAGCCAAGGACAAGCTTTGGTAAATAAGAGGACAAAGGTAATAGAGAATGGTAATAATGAGCAAGTAAGGCCAAGCCTTTTTAAAGTGTTTCATGGTTTTCCTTTCTTCTGATGCTCCTACCTTAGGTTGGAAGAAGCTATAACCTATGCCAGTTTTAAATCTTATCTAGTGCTAATGTCAAATCTTCAATCAAATCATTGACATTTTCCAAACCAATAGATAGGCGGATCTGGTTTGGTGTAATACCACAAGCAAGTAAATCTTCCGTCTCCATCTGACTGTGTGTCGTTGTTGCAGGATGAACCACCAGCGATTTGGCATCTGCGACATTCGCCAGATTTGAGAAGAGTTCTAGATGGTCAATCAATCGGTGTGCTTCATCGGTACCACCCTTGATATGGAAGGTAAAGATGGATCCTGCTCCTTTAGGTAAATACTTCTGTGCCAGATGATAATAGGGACTTTCGGGAAGACCAGGATAGTTGACTTTATCAACTTTAGGATGGGTAAGTAAAAAATCAACAATTTTCTTCGTATTTTCAACATGACGTTCTACACGAAGAGAGAGGGTTTCCAAACCTTGAAGGAGTAAAAAGGCATTAAATGGAGAAATAGCTGCACCTGTATCGCGAAGCAGTTGAGTCCGAACAGCGGTGATAAAGGCTGCTGCACCAATATCACGGGTATAACTGAGGTTGTGGTAAGTGGGGTCATCATCAACAAATTGAGGGAATTTACCTGAGACCTCCCAGTCAAACTTCCCTGAATCAACAATTACGCCCCCTATTGTTGTCCCGTGTCCACCAATAAATTTGGTAGCTGAATGTACAGCAATATCTACTCCGTGTGAAAAAACATTCGTTAGGTAAGGAGTGGCAAAGGTATTGTCCGAAACCAAGGGGATTTGATGCTTATGGGCCAGTTCGGCGACTTTTTCAATATCAGGAACATTGATAAGAGGATTTCCCAAAGTCTCAATCAAAACAAGCTTTGTCTTGTCTGTGATAGCTGCCTCCACTTCTTCTAGTTTATCAACATCTACGAAGGTCGTTGTTATTCCATACCGTGGTAGGGTTGTCTTGAGCAAGTTAAAAGTCCCACCATAGATAGTTGTCGCAGCCACCACATGATCACCAGCATGTGCCAAAGCAAGAATCGTATAGGTAATAGCCGCCATGCCAGAAGCTGTTGCAAGGGCTCCAACACCTCCCTCTAAGGCTGCCATTCGTTCTTCAAAGGTAGCCACCGTTGGGTTGGTAATGCGAGTGTAAATGTTGGCTGGTTGACGCAAGGCAAAAATATCCTCTGCCTCTTGAGCACTGTCAAACACGTATGATGTCGTCTGGTAAATAGGTACCGCACGAGATTTTGTTGTCGCTTCGACTATCTGGCCAGCATGCAGCTGCTTTGTTTCAAAACTATATTGTCTAGTCATAAGGTTCCTCCAAAATAATTGAATATTCTTACTTCTATCATATCATGTTTTGACTCCTCTTGCTATTGATATAGGTGTTTACGAAAAAACAGCTCTGTCAGCCCTGCTCTTTTTAGACTTAAGAGCACCATATTAGTTCACTTTCTTAATCAGTAACCTTGTTTTTATAAAAATAGTATTAATTTTCT
>DIXV01000123.1:3017-5593 GCA_002436115.1 Streptococcus sp. UBA6071
TTTTAGACTTAAGGGGGGCATATTGGTTCGTCTTCTTAATCACCAATAGTTTTGATTTTATAAATATAGTTTTAATTTTCTGAAAATAGTTATGTTTTTTAATCGAAATTTAATAAAAACGTTAAGTAGTTTACTATTTTGTTAAAATCAATAAAAAGCATGAAATACATATCTTATTTTGGTAGAATAACAGGCATAGGAGGACTTCATCATGAAGAAAATATTTCAAATAAGCTTGCTAGCAGCAAGTGTTTTGGCTTTAGTAGCATGTAACAACAGTTCATCTGATACGACAACATCCGAGACGAGTTCGAGTTCAGCAAGCAGCTCAGCGACATCATCGTCAAGTAGTTCAAGCTCATCAAGTAGTGACTCAAGCAGTAACGGTGAATTTCTCAAATATTCTGATGGTAGCACCATTACAATTGGGGCTAACGATGCGTTTACTGTGACACTTGAAGACGGGACACTCGTTAGTTATACAGAAGATGGAACATACGCCATTACCTATGCTAATGGAACTAATGTTGCAAAAACAGCTGACAATGCCTATGCTATTTCAACGTCTAAAGGTGATAATATTACTATTGATAACAGCGGAACCTATGCTGTCACAACTGCCAGTGGAGAAATCAAAACAGGTAACGGTGCTGATAACCTGAAAAGCTACCTAACAGAAAATGATTTGCCAACCATCGAGGAATATGATGCTTTGATCCAAGAAATCAAAGATTACATTGCTAAAAATTCATAATTCTATTACTCAAAATATATAAAATGGCCCTAATTCCTATCAATGGTATTATGGCTATTTTTATAGTATAATGTAAGAAAAGAGTAAACAGAGGACTTATTATGCCAGTTACAGCTAAACGTGAAGAAGAATTGGACAAAATCTTGGAGCAATTTGCTAGCTTTGATCATTTGGAAAAAGTAGAATTTCCAGAATTAAAGGAAAACGAAACCGAGAAAAAGTAGACTGATAGCTATGTTTGAACAATTACCTAGTAGCCTGCTTCAAGCAGGTGCTATTTTTTTATCCATTATCATTGAAGCCCTCCCTTTTGTTTTCATTGGGAGTTTGATTTCAGGTGCGATTGAAGTCTATATCACACCTGATACGGTTCACCGATATCTCCCCAAAAGCAAGATTGCTCGAATTCTTTTCGGAACGTTTGTTGGCTTTTTCTTTCCTTCTTGTGAATGTGGGATTGTTCCCATTGTTAATCGTTTTTTGGAAAAGAAAATCCCTACTTACACCGCCATTCCCTTTCTTGCGACAGCACCTGTCATTAACCCCATTGTTCTCCTTTCCACTTATATGGCTTTTGGAAATAGTTGGTACATGGCTTTTTTAAGGGCTTTGGGTGCTCTGCTTACCGCCTTTATTTTAGGGCTTCTTTTGGCATTTGTTAAGAAAGACAGCATTTTAAAAGCTGACCGAAAGCCACTTCATCAGCATCAGTTTTCTCATCTTAAAAAAGGCCAAAAATGGTTTCAGGTTTTTGTACAAGCCATAGATGATTTTTTTGATATCGGTCGTTATTTGGTTTTTGGCTGTCTGTTTGCTGCCTTAGTTCAAGTGTATGTTCCAACACGCTTTTTAACCAGTCTAACCACTAATCCTCTAACAGGTATCTTGGTTATGATGCTTATGGCCTTTCTCCTATCACTCTGTAGCGAAGCAGATGCTTTTATCGGCGCCTCCTTACTGAGCAGTTTTGGCCTGGCTCCTATCATGGCCTTCCTAGTGATTGGCCCGATTATTGATGTCAAAAACTTACTGATGATGAAAAACTACTTCAAAACCAAAGCCATTATACAGTTTGTTACCATTTCAAGTGTAGTTGTTATTGTCTACACCCTTTTACTTGGAGGTTTAGGATGATTCGTTTTCTTGTTTTATTTGCCTATTTTGAAATGACCATGTACCTCTACCTATCTGGTAAGTTAGACCAGTATATCAATCTGCATTATACCTACTTAGCTTATATCTCAATGTTTTTGTCCTTTCTCTTAGCTGTCGTCCAACTCATTATTTGGATGAAGAAGATAACTGTGCAAACGCATTTAAGAAGTTTGTCTGCAAAAGTAGCTAGTATCGGTCTTTTGCTCCTTCCACTACTTGTCGGTATCTTTTTTCCAACCGTTACCCTAGATGCCGATACCGTTTCCACCAAAGGATATCATTTCCCTCTAGCTTCAGAGAATGATAAGGGGACTCAAAATCAAGAAGGCACCTCCACTCAATACCTTCGCCCGGATACCTCTTCTTTTTTCACTAAGGCTACCTATAATAAAGAAATGCAAAAATCACTAGATAGATACAAAGATAAGGAACTTATCACAGTTACAACGGAAAATTATATGGAGGTCATGGAGGTTATTTACGCCTACCCTAATGAATTTATCGGAAAAACCATTGAAATGATTGGCTTTGTCTATCAAGATCCAGAAAATGAACACAATTTATTTCTCTTTCGCTTTGGGATTATCCATTGTATCGCAGATTCTGGTGTCTATGGCCTCTATGTCACTGGAGCTCCAACCGCTTATGCCAATAACACTTGGTTAAA
>DIXV01000057.1:0-300 GCA_002436115.1 Streptococcus sp. UBA6071
TTCTGTGGGCACAACGCCGGTTGTTGGAGCGGTTGCTGTCTGGCCAAATGACGGAGGAGGCTATGGACATGTCGCAGTGGTGACAGAGGTTCAATCAGCTACTAATATCCAAGTCATGGAAGCGAATTACGCAGGAAACCAATCGATTAACAACTATCGAGGCTTCTTTAATCCGACGGCTAGCACGTGGGGTGGCGGCACTGTCTATTATATCTATCCATAAAAAGAAATTCAGTTAACAACCAAAGAATACTTAGGTGACTTGTTTCCTACCTTGCGTGGGAGACAGGTCATTTTTAG
>DIXV01000057.1:604-3983 GCA_002436115.1 Streptococcus sp. UBA6071
CTTTTCTTTTCTTCTTGATAGAAGATTAGGCAGACTTTTGGTATAATAGAGGTATGATTATATCTTATATTTTAACACTAAGTAGTTATTTACTCTTTATTTATATCGCCTATTACCTGTTGACCACTGTAGTGGATTGGGCAAAGATTGCCAAGGTTTATCCTGAAAATCAGAGGCGTTTGCGACTGTTGATTCTTTTTCTCAGCATTACTATTGGCAGTTTTGTCACTCAGTTTTTCTTGACTTTATTGACCATAGGCAGCAACTTAGCCTTCTCTTTCTAAGAAACAGTTTACCGACGTATGGTAACCTAACCAGTAAAGTAAGTATTCGGAGCAATTATGGATAAAATTATTATCAAAGGTGGAACAAAACCTTTGAGAGGAGAAGTGGCAATTGAAGGGGCTAAAAATGCTGTTTTGCCTATTTTAGCGGCCACTATTTTGGCAAGTCAGGGGCAGACATGTTTGAGTAATGTTCCCATCTTATCAGATGTATTTACAATGAACCATGTGGTGCGTGGGCTCAATGTTAGAGTAGACTTTGACCAAAAAAACAACCGCGTAACTGTGGATGCCTGTCAAAATCTACATGATGAGGCTCCCTATAAGTATGTTAGTAAAATGCGAGCTTCTATCGTCGTTTTAGGACCACTTCTTGCTAGAAATGGTTATGCTAAGGTTTCCATGCCGGGTGGTTGCACTATTGGGAGTCGGCCAATTGATTTGCATCTCAAGGGCTTAGAAGCTATGGGTGCTACTATTCATCAGACATATGGCTATATTGAAGCAAAAGCAGAACGTCTACATGGTGCTTATATTTACATGGATTTTCCAAGTGTAGGTGCGACACAAAACTTAATGATGGCTGCGACCCTGGCAGAAGGGGTGACCACCATTGAGAATGCGGCACGGGAACCAGAAATTGTTGATTTAGCTAATTTACTTAACAAAATGGGGGCTAGGGTAAGAGGTGCTGGTACAGAAACCATAGCTATTCAAGGAGTAAAAGCTCTTCACGGGGCAAATCATCAGGTTGTTCAAGATCGTATTGAGGCAGGAACATTCATGGTAGCAGCAGCTATTACAGGTGGAGATGTCCTCATAAAAGATGCTATCTGGGAGCATAATCGGCCGCTCATTGCTAAGATGATGGAAATGGGTGTCAAAATCACCGAAGAAAACGAAGGGATTCGTGTTCGATCCAGTGTGGATAAGTTGAAACCAGTCACGGTTAAAACCCAACCTCACCCAGGTTTTCCAACAGATATGCAAGCGCAAATGACTGCTCTTATGACGGTCGTCAAGGGGGAGTCAACGATGATTGAAACCGTTTTTGAAAATCGTTTCCAACATTTGGAAGAATTGCGTCGTATGGGCTTGCACTCGGAGATCCTCAGAGATAGAGCGGTCATTTATGGTGGGGAAGCACTACAAGGAACGGAAGTAATGTCAAGTGATTTACGTGCCTCGGCTGCTTTGATTTTGACGGGCTTGATTGCGGACGACGAAACACGAGTTGGCAAGTTGGTTCATTTAGATCGAGGTTACTATAAATTTCATGAGAAATTAGCTCAATTAGGAGCAGATATCCAACGAGTGAGAGAGGATGATGGTGATGGCGAGTAAGGGGAAAAAGTATGTTGGGCAACAACTACTGATTATTTTTCTAGTTCTGATTTTTGCAGCCCTGATTTTTGCCTTAGGTCTTATGGTAGGCTATGGGGTTATCGGAAAAGGATCGTCTATGTGGGACATTCTTTCTGTAGAGAAATGGCAAGAGATAATGAGTAAATTTACAGGTGGATAGCCAAGGTTATGGTCTGGTAAAAAGGTATCATGAGAAGAAAATATACAAAAAAACAGAGCATTCTTAGTCTTGTTCTTACTTTAGTCTTAGCCTTATCTGCTTATGGACTCAATGAAGTTGGGGTTTTCAATCAAGGGAACGTCTCTGTTTCAGAGTCTACTAGTGGAAATGAACAGTCAAGTACTAAAAGTGGAAGACCTGATGAAGCCTTAGCCAGAAGCGTTTTAACAGAAGCTGTCACTTCCCAAATAGGCGGGAGACTGGAGTGGAATGGTTGGGGGGCTTTTATAGTGGATGGGAATGAGACCAAGCTGAAAGCGACAGTCTCCTCCAAACCCTATGTGACCAATCAAACCAAGGTTGTTCAAGGTGAAGTTGTCCCAACAGTAGCAAACGCACTCCTGTCAAAGGCGACCCGACAGTATAAAAGTCGCGAGGAAACAGGGAGTGGTACAACTTCTTGGACACCACCTGGGTGGCATCAACTTCAGGATTTGTCGGGAACCTATGACCATGCAGTAGATAGAGGCCATCTCATTGCTTATGCTTTGGCGGGGAATCTTAAAGGCTTTGATGCTTCAACAAGTAACCCTGAGAATATCGCCGTTCAAACAGCTTGGTCTAACCAAGCTAATAGCGACTATTCAACGGGACAAAACTACTACGAAAAAAAGGTTCGAGAAGCCTTAGACAATCATAAAAGAGTACGTTACCGAGTGACCCTTATTTATGCAGACAAGGATGACTTAGTAGCAGTTGGTCGCCAACTAGAGGCCAAATCATCAGATGGGACATTGGAGTTCAATGTCTTTATTCCTAATGTTCAGTCAGGGATACGTCTTAATTACCATAATGGGCAGGTAAGTGTGGAAGACTAAGCACTTCCTGCTTATTTATTAGCTCATCTTAAGATTATAGGAGATTTGACGGTTGAGGAAGAGTTGTTTAGCCATCGCATATTATTGGTAGTGGAGATAAGCTTGTTACAGTTTTTCTAAATTTTGAAGGGGGAATACGATTTTGACAAGCTGTAGGCTTGCTAAAAGAGGCTTTGTTATAGAAAAGGATTTATTTGTAAAATAATTAACATCTAACTGTTAAGGGAATGAGGTTTACAATTCCTCTTTTTTTGATTATAATAATACTCACACTATTATTATAAGGAGTCTTTTATGAATAAGAAACGTAAGAGTTTACTAATGTTTGGAATGACAGCAGCAGTTGTGACAGTGGGCTTGTTTGGAGATATTTTTAAAGATAATCAAACTGGATTAGTGAAGGCAGAGATGGTGACAGATGATTCAGCAACTGTCGAATTCATCACTTTAATCGGAGAGAGAGCTAGACAAATTGGACAGGAGCGTGGAATTTATGCTTCCGTTCTAATTGCTCAAGCGATCTTAGAATCAAATAGCGGTCAGTCCACCCTCAGCTTGCCTCCGCATTACAATCTTTTTGGAATAAAGGGGCAGTACAATGGTAACTCTGTTACGATGAAGACTTGGGAAGATGATGGCAATGGCAATCCTTACACAATAGATGCGGCGTTTAGGGTATACCCTAGCTGGGC
>DIXV01000057.1:4273-13172 GCA_002436115.1 Streptococcus sp. UBA6071
AATGCAGCGACCTATCAGGATGCGACAGCAGCTTTGACAGGACTGTATGCGACAGATACCTCCTATGCTACAAAACTGAACAGTATTATCACTCATTATAACCTAACAGCTTATGATGTTCCTCAGGAGACAACAATTTGGAATCCTTATCGCGGGGCGTATACAGATGCTCAAACCTTAGAAGCAGATGAAGCTTGGGCACGTTACTTACAAAGTGGAGCTTATTAGGGCTCTCTACATAAAAAGACAACTTAAAAATGAGGTCCGAACACAACAGAGTTGCGAGTCGGCCTCATTTTTTTACTTTATTGAATAGGGAGATAATCAGCCTCTAAAGCACGTTTGACAGCTGGACGGTCAGCGATTTTCTGTGTCCAAGCGAGTAGGTTCTTATAAGCGTCTAGGTCAAGAAAAGCGTAGCTATCTTTGTAGAGTTTGCCTTGAGCAAGCCTACCATACCAAGACCAGATAGCGATATCAGCGATCGTATAGTCATTGCCTGCTATATAGGCCTTGTGAGCAAGTTCTTTATCTAACAAGTCAAGTTGTCGCTTGGTTTCCATGGTGAAACGATTGATAGGGTATTCTAATTTCTCAGGGGCATAGCTAAAGAAATGGCCAAATCCACCTCCAACAAAGGGAGCAGAACCCATTTGCCAGAAGAGCCAGTTAAGCACTTCTGTTCGTTCACTAAAATCTTTTGGTATTAATTGGGCGAATTTATCTGCAAGATAAAGTAGTATGGATCCTGACTCAAAGATACGAATCTCCTTATCAGCTGACTTATCAACCAAGGCAGGAATTTTGGAATTAGGGTTGATTTTGACAAAGTCCGAACCGAACTGATCACCATCCATAATGGCAATTTTGTAGAGGTCATAATCAGCACCCTCTACACCAAGTTCACGCAGCTCCTCTAGCATGATGGTAATCTTGATACCGTTTGGGGTTCCTAAAGAATACAGTTGAAGTGGCTTATGGCCAACAGGTAATTTTTGCTCAAAACGTGAGCCAGCAGTTGGGCGATTGATACCTGAAAATTTACCTTGGCTGCTACTTTCTGCAGACCAAACCTTTGGTGGTGTATAGCTTGTCATGGGGGACTCCTTGTCTTCTAACTTGTGGCAGTTGCTACTGTCTAAAGCGGGTGTGTGCCTAATAGAAAGAGCTAAGCAGTAGGCTAGCAGCTCATAAGCTCACACAGTAAACGCATAAGATATAAGAGTGGTAACTCTCGTTTTAGGAGATTAACCATTCTTAGAATCTCGTGACCAAAATATAACACAGAAACTATGGAAAATCAAGGAAAATATGGTATGATAGATAGCAAAATACCCTTGAGGAGGTTTCCGCTTTGGATAGGAAAATAATACAGAACTTGGCAAAAACAGAACTGCATTGTCACTTGGATGGCTCTATTTCTCTGAAAACGATAAGATGCTTGGCTGCTATGGCAAATAGAGATCTCCCCCAGTCGGACGATGATCTCAAACGTTTGGTAACAGCACCGAAAGACAGCAAAAGTCTTATGGATTATCTCAAGACTTTTGATTATATCCGTCCCCTTCTACAGACTAAAGAAGCGCTGTCTCTTGCTGCCTATGATGTCGCAAAACAAGCCAGCCAAGAAAATGTCATTTATATAGAAGTTCGGTTTGCTCCAGAATTATCCATGGATGAAGGCTTATCTGCCTCGGAGGTAGTTCTTGCAGTTCTTGCGGGACTTCAACAGGCAGGAGATGAATTTGGCATTGTAGCTAAGGGCTTGGTTTGTGGGATGAGACAATCTCCTCCTTCTCTAACTCAGGAACTGTTCAGAGAAATTGCAAGGCTATCTGAAGCAGGCTTAGTGGGATTTGATTTTGCAGGAAATGAACATGATTTTCCGCCATCAGACCTTGTTGACTTAATCCGCTACACACAAAGTTTGGGGCGTCCGATGACCTTGCATGCGGGGGAATGTGGTTGTCCGCATTACATCTCAGAAGCTGTAGAGCTTGGCATCAAACGCTTGGGGCATGTCACCGCTATCCATCATCAGCCAGCTATTTTAGCAGAGGTCGTTAAGCACCAAGTAACCGCGGAACTCTGCTTAACCAGTAACTTGCAAACCAAGGCCATCGGCCGAATTGACGATTTCCCTTATTTGGAATTGAAAGCAGCAGGAGCCAAAATCACTATTAACACGGATAACCGAACAGTCTCTGACACCAACTTAAGTAAAGAATATGCCTTGTTTGTGAAACATTTTGGAGTGACGATAGCTGATTTCTTAGCCTATAATCAAAATGCGATAGAGGCTGCCTTTGCAGCCCCTGACGAAAAGAAAGACCTCTTGCTAAAGCTAGAAAAAGCGTATGAAACCTATTTAAAATAGGAAGTCTTTACAATTTTTGGGAACGATGTTAGGTTCTTCATACAAAATCCTTTAACATGAGAAAGAAAACGGATGTTCACCTCGAAAGAGCTCAGCATCCGTTTTATTGTCTTTATAGAAAACTTGTTTTTACCATATTTTTCTTAAAAAAACCTTAAACAACCTTTACAAATAGCCGAAATTAGTATATGATATTTTTATTAGGATTAAAAGCAATATTAAAGGGAGGGGTCACTCAGGACTTGTTAATAAGTTTTTAGGATACTTATTTTAGGGAAAAAGAAAAGAGGAGTTCACATTGCATAAATTAAGAGGGTGGTTTAGGGTCTATCCTAGTTTTCGCTTACCTTATTTGGGGTGAAACTGTTTGATGAGTGCAGTTGATTAGGATTATGGATAAAAAGAAAAGAAATAAACGAAAATACATGCAAACAGCATCCCTACTAGCAGTAGTGGGTGCTAGTAGTGTTTTGACAGAGCAGTTGGTTCATGCGGACGAGCAAGCCTTTTCGGGAGCTAGTGAAGAACAAACTGTAGGAGAGGTTGCTCAACTTGAGACAGAGTCTATTCAATTGGTCAATCCAGAAGCAGAAACTGCTTCTGTTGAATCGTCTGAAACAGCGATTGCTATTGAATCACCAGACGTGGTCTACACACCAGTGACTGAACAAACAAGTACACCAGAAAGTGAAGCATCCCCTAGCCTTGCTACGACTAGGCTGGCTGAGACAACTTCTAATGAAAGTGTCACAACTCCCCCAACTGGAGATGAAGCAAATGCCTCCGTTAATGAGCAAGGGAGTGTTGACCTTAGTGGCCAAACACATATTGGGGAAACGCTAACTGCTAAAGTCCATGATAGTAATGGGGTTGATTCTAACCAGATCAGCTACCAATGGTTTGCTAATAGAGAGGCTATTTCTGGCGCAACAGCTGTCAACTACACCTTAACGACAGCTGAGGTTGGTAAGCAGATTAATGTAGAGGCAAGCTACACTGATCTAGATGGATATAAGGAAAAAGTGGCCAGCGATTACTCATCTGCTGTGACGACGCTTCCTGCATCAGTGGCAGTTCCAGAAGTGTCTTTAGAGCTGCCAAGGCTTGCTTTGGAAGGAGCAAGTAGCGTTCAAGAGGGAGAACGCACAACCTATACAGTACGCCTATCTCAACCAGCTTTGCAAGATATCAGTGTGGATGTTCGAATCGTTTACGGAGAGGCAAGCTCCAAAGATGTGGCACTTGCCTATAATATTAAACGTGTGGTCATCAAACAAGGTCAGACAGCAGTGACTTTTCGTGTGAACACGGTAAGTGATGGTCTAGTAGAAGGTGACGAGACTTATCAAATTGAACTAAGCTATGCCTTGGCTGGAACCATTTACCCTGAAGCAGTTAGGCAACCTGACCGTGTTAGTCAGCAGTCAGTCATCCTTCCAGGCTACAACTATCCAGATATGCGAAAAGGAGATACCTACTGGGATGCAGTCCATGCTGAGGGAGCTAGCAAAATCCCCTTTGTTATCATTAACCCCAATAGCGGAGCAGGAGAAAAAGTTGATAGCAATTATGCTAAACTCATTGAGAAAAACACAGCTCTTGGTATTGGCAATGTTGCTTATATCAAAACGTTGTACGGAAGCCGACCCATTGAGGAAGTTAAAGCAGAAGTTCATCGTTATTTTGAACTCTATGGGCAAGGGAATATTCAGGGGTTCTTTTTCGATGAGGTAGGAACCTTGTCTAACCAACAAACCCTTTACCTTGCTGAAATTTATAATTATGTTAAGGGGATTTCTAGTGACAACTTAGTCATTGCTAATCCAGGCGCTTACATCACAGACAGCATTTCTCCCTATGCCGATATTTTTGTCACCAGTGAGGTGAGTGCAGAACGTTATATAAATGACTATAAACAAGAACGATCTGACTTTGAAAACACATCCTCAAATGCGAAGCATATAATGCACATGATTCATAGTGTGGATGAAAGCCAGTACCAACAGGTTATTGACCTATCGCGTAGCCGAAACGCCGGATGGGTCTTCATTACAAGCGACTCAACCCTTCCGGATAATAACCCTTACAATGACTTGCCAGAAAACTTTAGTCAGTTGGTAAGCCAAATCAATAACCTAGGGCAACCCTCAAATCCAAAAAGAGATGTGGCAGACCTTCCCAAGGGCGTTTCTATCGAAAAAGCTTATCTAGCCACGACAATTTTGGATGCTGATAGCCAATTGCCGATTTTATCTAGTGCAACACAACCCCTTCAACTAGAAAAGGCAATAGAGAACACAGTGCAAGTGGCTCAGGAAGAAACAGCCACGGAAAATAGTGTAGACACAACCCAAGAAGCAGATGCCACAGAAACGGGTCTGCAAATAGCCGACCAAGAGAAGACTTCGGAGAATGTCCCACAAGTCCCTCAAGAAGATAAAACGGTGGAAAACACAGGTCTAGGTGACACGGTTTCTACGGCTGAAACAGTAACAGCCTCTGATAAGGGGCAATTGGTTGTCTTGGGAGATAGCAAGGTGGGGGCTATTCTAACAACACAGATTAGTGATAGTGATGGCGTTCCCTTTTTAGGTGTGAACTACCAATGGTATGCAGATGGTTCTGCTATTGAAGGGGCAACCCATGAACGTTACCGTGTTCGTCCAGATGATGTTGGTAAACTTATCAGTGTCCAAGCAAGCTATACAGATGAGGCTGGTCATAAGGAAATCACCAATCATGCCAGCAGTCAATTGATAGCTGAAAACTCAGAAACCGTATCTGAGCAAGGTTATAGGATTTTTGAACATGCCCAATACGGGAAATACATAGATGCGCGTGATTTTGGCCTTGACCAGAGTCAAACGGATAACACACAAGCTCTAAAAGCGGCTTTAAAGGCAGCAGATGCTGAAAAAGCAGCCCTATATCTAGGAGACGGCACCCTAAAGCTATCCGAACAAATTCGGATTGGAAATACCCTCTATAATGCAGATGGTAGCCTAAAACAGGAAGGTTACGAAGGGGTTGTAGCTCTCTTTGGTGCGGGACTCGGAAAGACCATTTTAACTTTTGACTGGCAACAGACAGGTGAGTTTAATCCCAACACTAACCTAGAAAACGTCAATGCTTGGGCAGCTCTGCTTATTGATGGAGTTAATGACAAGCATATAGCAGACTTATCTGTCCTATATCAGCACCAGACAGGTGAGGATTTCTACCGATTGGAAAAGAGTTATTTTGGCAAAATTAATGGAATTATTGTTAATGATGCAGATAATACAACAATTGATACAGTAGAAGTATCAGGTGCTAATCGTGCAGGGGTTTATTTCACGTCCACGGAAACGACGACATCACAAAATGGGGTTCAATCACTTCGCGATCGTTTTATTAATGGTAAAGTAGGTCAAGAGGAAGTCCCTACAGGGGAAAATAACCGCCTGATTTACAGTTATCTGCATGATAACCGTGTGGCTGGGGCTTTAATATCTTATCAAAGCAATTTCCTTGCAGACAGTAATTACTTAGCTAAAAATGGTCATCCTGATGATGGTGGAACAGGCTATGGAATTGCCTCTATGGCTGGTAGTTATAACTTTGGAATAACTTACACACGCAATCTAACTGACCATAACTACCGTAAGGGCTTAGATATCCATGATGGAAATGGCATTGTTATTGAACACAACATTTCAAATGGTGATCGTCTTCATGGCATTGCAGTCTATAATCGTCAGTTTAGTATGGACAATGTCAAAATAAACCACAATACAATCATCGTAGATGCCCAATTCCGCTTAGCGGTAGATGATGGTGGGAAAGTAACTTATCATGGTTATTCAGGCATTCAATTACAAACAAATACCCAATACAATATACAGGATTTACGAACAACAGGTCCAGGAAGTTTCGAAATTAAAAACAATACCATCGTAGGATTAGATGTCTATAACAACGCTATACAAACATATGGTATCGAATTCCGAAATCATGAGCCAGATATGGACTACACTCTTGACATCTCAGGTAATGACATCAGTGGTGAGCGAGCCAAGTATCTGATTGCCATTATCAATGAAACCTTGGGGAAACAAGGTAGATTAGGCAAGGGTTCTGGAGACATTACCATTACAGGAAATACAATGACGATTGGAGAAACCCTTTCTGGGGCGATTCCACTCTATATTGAGGAAAAGGCAAGTGATGGTAACCTGCGTGGGCAAGTTATTGTCAGAGATAATGATCTGGTCATTCGTGAGCAATCTAATGGTGCCGTTGAGGCCATTCAAGTTATTGGAAATGCGACTAGCTATGACATTAGCCATAATACTTTTGAGCTACACGGAACAATCAATCATCCAATTGTCAGTATCCACGGGCGAGGGACGACAGAAAAGCCGATCTTAATCGTAAACGACAATAGTATCCTTACAGACACCAAAGCTTTGTCCCCTAATTGGGTCGAGATTGGACTGAGAAACGGGGCAAATGCTAGTGTTATTGCAACTGAAAATACCCACAACGGGAATCTGGCACCAGAGAAGCTCGTAACGTATATACCTAATAATGCACCGACGGATATCAGCCTATCTGCTCAAGCCTTGCCAGAAAAACAAACAGGAGCAGTGGTTGGTGTGCTGACGACTCAAGATAGCGATGTGTCGGACAGTCACACCTATGTGGTCAGCGATAGCCGATTTGAAGTGCTTAATGGGCTACTCAAATTAAAGGAAGATCAGCTACTCAACTACCAAGACTCCGCCAGCATAGATGTGGTTATTACAGCAACAGATTCAAAAGGTCTGTTTTACCAGAAAACATTTACATTGACAGTCATGGAGAGTGTCAAAGAAGCTGTTGTTCCTGACCAACCAAAAGAAGGAACTGGTACTGGTAGTTCAGAAAGTTCAACCGCTCCCGAAACACCAGACAATCCTCCTAAACCGACTGAACCAGAGGTTCCAGCAGAACCCACAGAAGAAAAAACACCGGAAACATCAACCGCTCCAGATACGATAGACAACTCGAATCCAGAGAAAGTAGCAGACAAGGTATATACCGATAAAGAAGCTGGTCTGAATTTGGATATCGCTAGGTATTTCTATTCGGCTGATACGATTAAAGCCTTCATTGACACCTTAGCAGAAAAGGGAGGCGATTTTCTTCATTTACACTTGTCAGATAATGAAAATTATGCCTTGGAAAGCCCTCTTTTAGGCCAAACATTAGCTAATGCGACACAAAATAGTGATGGAAGCTACACGAATAATCAGAATGGGAAATCCTTTCTGAGTTTGGCACAACTGGCTGACATTGCTGGTTATGCTAAGAGCAAAGGCATCAACTTCATTCCAGAGGTGGGTACACCTGCGCACATGGAAGGCATCTTTGCGCTTTTAGATCAGCAAAATCCTAGCCTGTCCAACAATCTTAAGGCCGCTTGGAGCAGTCAGATTCAATTAGATATTACTAATCCAGAAAGTCTGGTCTTTGTTAAGGCGCTCTTGGATGAAGTTATCGCTGTAGTGGGAGATGCTAGTCAGCACATTCATATTGGTGGCGATGAGTTTGCTTACCCTGCCCAGTATAATCATGAATTTGTCGACTATGTCAATCAATTACACCTGTATTTAGCAAATAAGGGCTATAAAACACGACTCTATAACGATGGCCTGTATAAGACAGATTTGACCAATCTTAATAAGGCGATTGAAATCACCTACTGGAGCTATGATGGAGCGATTGGTAACTATGATAGTGAGGAGAGAGCGCATTTGCGTGCACTGCGTCCCACCTTACCAGAACTCTTGGATGCAGGCTTTGATGTGCTTAACTACAATGCTTACTACCTTTACAGTCTACCAACAGGAAAGGACAAGGCGACGACAAGTCAACAGGCTTGGGTGAGCTCTGAGCCAAGTGACCACGCAGCTCGTAATCTCCTTGCCAATTGGACATTAGGTCATTGGAATGATCAAAATCAAACAAATGTCCTTGAGGACACGAGTAGGGTTAAAGGGGCAGCTCTTTCTATTTGGGGAGACCAAGCAGATGGTTTAGACACAAAGACAATTCAAAAGTACACCGAAAACCAATTAGAGGCTCTCATTTTAAAAACAAATGCAGCCAGTGATAAGCAGGCCAAAGAAAAGGTTGACTTGTTGACCAAAGATGACTTTATTAATCTTGTTCAAGTGACATATCTGGACATGAGAGAGGTCTTGAAACAGCCTCATCAGAAAAGTGACATCAGCCTTTATGGTGGTGGGCAACAGCATTTGCTCTTCTTGAATGAGGAAGCCTTAATCCAACAGTCGCCTATTACTCTACAGATTAAGGGAAGCCAGTTAGACGCCGTGACGCTTGGCAGTCATTGGCAAAAAGCTGAACTTAAGCTAGAGGAGGGGCATACCTATCAGGCTTACCGTTATCAAGATCACATTTTATGGATTGATAACACTATAGCAGTTATTGTTAATAACAGTAGCAGCCTACCGCTGACTCCGCAAGAACCTAGTG
>DIXV01000057.1:13384-14167 GCA_002436115.1 Streptococcus sp. UBA6071
CCAACGACTACTGAAAACCCAACGAACTCTGAAACACCAACAACTTCTGAAGGAAGTTCCCTACCAAGTTCGGGAGGCACGACAATTCCAGAAACATCAGAAGGTTCTGCTAACCCAACTACCCCATCAGAAGAAAGTGCTCTTCCTGGAGCTCCGACAGTGTCAACTTCTTCTGACACAAGGGAACAGCCTCTTTCGACAGCGACAAGTCATGCGACAGTACTCGCTAATCCGACAAGGGTAGATGGCTCAGCAGTTGCACAAGCTTCTATCTCAACAACGGTAGAAGAATCAGGTAACACCTTCTCTTGGCTTTCGTCACAGAGCTTTGTTCAGAGAGAAGGAGGGCAATTAATTTCGTCAGGGACAAGTTACGCCTCTCAATTGCCACAGACTGGCCAGCAGACCCTTCCTTTTCTCAGTCTTCTTGGCTTTGCCACTTTTCTCCTTGCAGGAAGACTTAAAGAAAAAGGACGAAAAGATGGATTGATTTAGAGGAGATATTTGAGGAGCGAAGGGAGGGCTCGCTTTCTCCTAGCTAGAGATGCATTTTCAAAAAATCTCCTTGCCAAACCCTTTAAAATTTGCTAAACTAGTAGCAGTTGAATAAATTGTCTGTAAGACTAGTACTCAAGGGGAAATCAACAGGGAAAGTCAGCCGTGACTGGAAGCTGACTAGATGAAAACTTGACGAATTCACTTGCACAAAGGACAAGATAAATGAGGTCTGCGATTAGCAGATAAAAACGGATGGTACCGCGTGTCAACGCTCCGCTAAGGGGA
>DIXV01000045.1:0-1812 GCA_002436115.1 Streptococcus sp. UBA6071
AAAGACAGGCACTAGGAATATTTCCTAGCGCCTGTCTTTTATTGTTGCTTATTTGTTTGTTTACGATTTAGCTGTTAATTGCGCTTTAGCAGCATCAGCCAACACAGCAAACGCTGTTGCATCGTTAACTGCCAAATCTGCTAGCATCTTACGATTAACCTCAATCTCAGCCAATTTCAAGCCATTCATCAATTTAGAGTAAGATAAGCCATTAAGACGAGCAGCTGCATTGATACGTGTAATCCATAATTTACGGAAATCACGTTTCTTTTGACGGCGGTCACGATAAGCATAGTAATAAGAATTCATTACTTGCTCTTTTGCCGTACGGAACAAAATGTGTTTTGCACCATAGTAGCCTTTAGCGAGTTTTAAAATACGTTTACGGCGTTTGCGTGAAACAACGCCACCTTTAACACGAGCCATTTATAATTCCTCCGAAGTTTCTAATTTTACAGTAATCTTTATTTTAAACCAGTTAACATTGACTTAATACGTGCAAAGTCACCTGAATGCACCATAGTTGCTTTACGCAAGTGGCGGCGTTGTTTCTTCGTTTTACCATGGAAGCGGTGAGAAGTGTAAGCACGGAAGCGTTTAAGTCCACCTGAACCTGTGCGTTTGAAACGCTTTGCAGATGCGCGGTGTGTTTTGTGTTTTGGCATAAATTTTCTCCTTTTTCTGTCAATTGACACTTATTTTTTATCGGCTGGAGCCAGTTGCATAAACATTTGACGACCGTCCATCTTAGGTCTTTGTTCAATAATGGCTACATCTTGAGTTGCCTCAGCAAAGTTTGCTAAAACCTTAGCGCCAACTTCTTTGTGGGTAATCATACGCCCTTTAAAGCGGATGGATACCTTCACTTTATTTCCTTTTTCAAGGAATTTTAGAGCGTTACGAAGCTTGGTCTCAAAATCTCCCTTATCAATAGTCGGACTGAGACGAACTTCTTTCACTGTCACAACGCTCTGTTTTTTGCGTTGTTCTTTTTGCTTTTTCTGATACTCAAATTTGAACTTACCGTAGTCCATAATCTTTGCAACAGGTGGTGTCGCTTGGGGCTGGATTAGTACCAAGTCGACATTAGCATCATCAGCCATGGCCTGCGCTTCACTACGGGGCTTAATCCCTAGTTGTTCGCCATTTAGACCAATGAGACGAACTTCACGTACACGAATCTCATCATTGATGAACAAGTCTTGTTTTGCGATGGTTTTCACCTCTTTATTTTTTTGAGAAAACAAAAACGGACTCTACTAGACAAGTCCGTCCTACTGTTACTATCTCCTTGACTGGAAACTTAGCACGTAGAGCCAGACAACGTTAGTCGTAAGGCGAGAAGCTCCCGCTTCTACTTTTCTCATTGCTATCCATTCTATCACTTTCATTCCGGCTTGTCAAGGATTTCTTGTGCTTTATTTGAAATAAAGTCTACGACCTCCGAAATCCCAATACCTGTTGTATCAAATGTGATCGCATCTTTAGCTGGCTTAAGAGGTGAAAGCTGGCGATGGCTATCTTTATAATCTCGCAAAGCAATCTCTTCTTGCAACTTCTCTAAGTCAGTCTCTATCCCTTTTTTAAGGTTTTCCTTGTACCGACGTTCCGCACGTTCCGAAACGGAGGCAATCAGAAAGATTTTCAAGTCTGCATCAGGAAGAACAACCGTTCCAATATCGCGACCGTCCATGATAATCGCTCCGTTCATTGCAATCTGACGTTGTTGGTCTACTAACTTTTCACGAACCTCTGGTAAAGCTGCTACCCATGAGACATTATTGGTGACATCATTTTCACGAATACGATGAG
>DIXV01000045.1:1966-7851 GCA_002436115.1 Streptococcus sp. UBA6071
TGACATCATTTTCACGAATACGGCGAGAAACATCTCGTTCTCCTAAAAAAACAGTTTGCCCTTCGTCTGTTCCCTGTCCAAAACTAATCGGCTGACGATCGAGTTCTGCTAACAATGAGGGAACCTGCTTCTCAGTCCAACCATTTTCTAAAGCCAAAAGCGTCGCACACCGATACATGGCTCCAGTGTCAAGATAAGTGTATCCAAAATGCTGAGCAATCAACTTGGCTACAGTTGATTTACCACTTGAAGCTGGGCCATCAATGGCAATTGTAATCTTTTTCAAGTCAACTCCTATTTAATCTTTACCACATCGCCTGGATTCGCATACCAAGACCCTGAAGTCGTGTACTCTGGGTTTAGTTCGTAAAGTTTCTCTACTGTAATACCTGCACGCGTCGCAATCGCATAAGCTCCTTCGCCAGCTTGAACAGTAGTGGTAGCACCACTTTCTGCCTCTTCCGAGCTAGAGGCAGTCGTATCCTCAGTCTCTGACGCTTCCTCACTAGAGGATGCTTCCGATGGGGCCTCAGAAGAAGAGGATGGATTATCGGGATTATAGAAGGATGTCGCCGCAGATTCGTTTTGGCTTCCACCTGTAGACAAGTAAATAGAGATTCCTACCATCAAGACAACAACAACAATAAAAATCGTCAGCATAATTGTAAAGATGAGACCCGTAAGATTTCCTTTTTGGTTTTTTTGGGAGCGTTGTCCATTCGTTTCATATAGCTTTTCTTCCCAGGGTTGTTTCGTCCTCATATTTTCTCCTTGTTAAAATTTAAATCTCGTATTACAATAAACATATGAAAGTAAAAATTATTCCCCAACGTTGCATTGCCTGTGGCCTCTGCCAAACTTATTCATCTGAATTCCATTATGACGATGACGGCATCGTCAGATTTGATCATGATGAGCAAGCTGTCAAAGAATTCGCTGAAGATAATCAGATCCTTAGGGCCATCAAAGAATGCCCCACTAAGGCCATCATCTTGGATTAAACTTATTTCTTATTCTTTTCGCTGTAATATACTTCAAAATAATCCAATTTAATCAAATGATCTGTCAATTCCACTTCACCCTTAAAGTTTGGTTCGAGGGCGATAGCATTGATAAAATACTTTTTAGGCCATTTTCGCATGTAAAAAATACGCCCCTTTGGATACTTGTCTGAAAAAAGAATGATAGAACAATAGTTCACTTCGATTTTGTTTATAGAAGCAATCTCTATCTGGCAAGATTTCAAAGGATTAGCTGAGATAATGCGAAGTTTGCCGCCTTCTTCAATGATGAAATAGCGACGAAACCCTATAGCTGTCAAGAGTGTGCTCGAAAACAGCAAGACAAAGAAGACGCTTGGAACTCTCGCACGCTCATAAAGTAGAATCAAATAGATTAAAAATGGGGTCGCTACAAATGACCAATAAGTAATTGACAAAGACAACTCCGGTTGCCAATGGTAACGTATCTTGCCAAAGATTTTGATCATTAATTCCACCTCCATGTTATCTATTTTATCATATTTTTATTTTTTATAGGGGGTTCATCCGTTTAATTTTTAAATTTTTTTAACCTCGTTAGAAAGAAAGCACTTGCCATCAAGACTTCATAACAAACAAAGAAGAGGACAAAACAATGCAAGAAAAAGAGCTCTGGTAATATCAGAATGACGGGATCTTGATCAGGATGAAACAACCAAGTGGAATCCCCTGGAAAGAGAAGGTGATGAAACAGGGTAAAAAACTGACTAAAGCCGATAAAATAAGCAAAGAGACCTATCAAGATAGGAACTGTAGCCATAAAAGCAAAACCTTTGGAAAAGGTTGCCAAGACATTAAAAGTGTCTTTTTTTATTGCTCTTTGAGTCAAATACCAAGTTAAGGGTAATCCCACCAAAGCCAAGCCCTGCACCAGATGAAATAGTTTTTTGACGCTCTCAAAATGATACAGGCCATCTGCCGAAGACGGAAAATGAGGCATGTCAAGATGCCAATTAAAGGGGTTGGTGAGATAATCCATAAGCACCTGAAAGTTCCTTTGGATGGTCTGATGGGACTGGCCTACTCCTGCTTCCAACTGCAACCACTTAATCTCTAGCGGGTAGAATAGCCAAGCCAGATAAATTGTTGTTAGAATAGCTAAACTCAACAAACAGAGAAGAGTGACGAAAAAAGTTCCTTTATATTTCATCAAAATCCCACTCATCTAAACTGAATAGCACATGATCTGGCTGGGTCGGAAGACTGGCAACTTCTTCTGCCTTAGTAAAACCAGTTGTTACAAGAAGTGTTGCCACATCATTTTTTATCCCTGCCATAATGTCTGTTAGGTAGTTATCGCCAACCATAATGGCCTCACGCCTAGAAACACCTAAGTGTTCTAAAGCGTTATTAACAATAACAGCCTCAGGCTTTCCAATGATAATCGGTTTAACCCGTGTAGCCGCCTCTAATAGTGCCTGAATGGAACCTGCTCCAGGGACAAGGCCTTTCTCTGTCGGAATGTTAAGATCAGGATTCGTTCCAATAAAGATGGCACCTCTTTGAATGGCCAAAGTCGCAGTCGCTACCATGTCATAGGTCAATTGGCGATCCAAGCCTACAACGACATAAGCAGGATTTTTCTTATCTTCCCTGTAACCCGCCTCTTCAATAGCACTTTTGAGTCCAACTTCTCCGATCACGTAGGCAGTTTTGCCCCGATTCATGTCATTCATATAGTCAACGGTGGCAAGAGTTGCCGTATAGATCGTCCGCAAAGATGTCTGGATGTTGAACTGGCTTGCCAGCATTTCCTGAATCATCTCAGGTGTCCGCATCGTATTATTTGTTACCAGCATATAAGGAAGCTTCCGCGCTTGGAGTCGCTGGATAAACCGCTCTCCTGCCGGGATGCGTTCTTTACCTCTATAAATCGTGCCGTCTAAATCAATTAAATAACCCTTGTATGTCATCTTATCTCTCTTATTTTTATTTTTCGTTTATTTCACTTGTGCCATCGTCAACAGCCACACCCTTTAGTCGTCAGTCTCCACCATCTCACATAGGTTGGCAAAAAACAAAGATTGCCATACTCTTGTCTCCACTGAGCCTTACTTTAAGAGCTTCTCTGACTTTAAGGACCGTTTTTTGACTGTGGCTTTCTCCCAAACTCTCTATCGCCTCTTTTTCCTAAAATGCGGTGGTTTTTCCTTAGGAGAGTTCTTCGGTATCGGACGGACGGTCTAACGCTCTCCACTCAATCCTTGCCTGAGCATTTAGCTGGCCATCTGATGTAATCTGGTGTTGACTAGATAAACCTTTAATCTCGTACTCAGACAAAACATCACCACTTGGAGAGATTTCCCGGTTATATCGCAGGGAAATCTGCTTGGGCTGATGCGATTTCAAAAAATCATAACCCATAACCTCATACATCCAGTTTAGGTACTTACTATTGTTAACATGACCATTCATATCAATATCAAAGTAACGAACATGGTAGGTAAGCGATTGTGGCTGATGAAGCTCTTCATACTGTCCTCCACGATCAATCTTTTTGACCTTTTCTGAACCATAGGGCAAAACCAAGTCATCTGGAACAGCAACAATTTTTCGGTTTCTAAAATCCATCAAAGCAAAGTAGGACTTCACTTCAATCATGAGTTCCCCCTCTTCATCTAAAACCCTAAACTCTCGGTAACACATAATCTTATTATAAGAGACGGCTTCTGTCTGAATTGTAATCTCTTGGTTAAAGCGTGGAAGTGTATGGATTAGAAAATGATAGTCTGTCACAACCCAAACCAGACGATAAGCGTCCAGAAGGTAGTGATCACTTCTCCCCAAATCTTCAGATTGCCTTTCTGAGACATCCAACATTTTTGACAAAAATTGAGGGAGCTTCAGATTCCCATTAACATCTGCCATCTCAAAAGGAATGTTAAATTTTTCTTGATATAGTTTTCCCATTTAATCCTCCAAAATAAAACGTTCTGCCACAGTGTCTCCTAAAAATAACCCTTTTTTGGTCATCTGAATCTGCTCTCTGTTCGGTTTAAGCAAACCTTCTTCAATTAACTCGTCTACAATCGAACCATAAAGAGCGTCAAAACGGGTTTCAAATTTCTGTTCAAAAGCCTGAACAGAAACTCCTGTTTTCTTACGCAAACCGAGGAAGAGCTCTTCTTCCATGATTTCTTGCCTGGTCAATATGTCCTCTGACAAGCGGGCCTCTTTAGTCTCTGAAATCGCCTTTAAATAGTGCTGAATCGGGCCTCTATTTCGGTATCGGATACCATTGATATAGCCCGAAGCCCCCGCTCCGCAACCGTAGTACTCGTCGTTATTCCAGTACATGAGGTTATGCCGACTTTCAAACCCTTTCTTAGTGAAATTAGAGATTTCATAGTGATCAAAGCCATTAGCCTTCAAGGTATCCAAAATGTATTCAAACATATCCGACTCTGTATCCTCATTAGGGAGATGCAAGTAGCCACGACGATGACGGTTCATAAAAACGGTATGTTTCTCCAAGATAAGACTGTAAAGACTAAGGTGAGGGAGGTCCAATGCCAATGCTTTTTTGACATCTTCTTTTACCTGTTCCATTGTCTGGTTTGGAAGGGCATAAATAAGGTCAATGGAGATATTATCAAAGCCAGCTCGCTTAAGCCCAGAAACCGTCTCATAAATCTGTGCTTGATTATGATGCCGCCCGATTTGCTTAAGCAGGCGATCATTAAATGTTTGCACACCCAGCGAAACCCGATTAACTTTAGACGCTTTGAGCACTTGGATTTTATCTTCTGTCAAATCACCAGGGTTGGCCTCTATCGTGAACTCGTCCACATGGGTCAAATCAATGGAAGCAGCCAAGCCTGTCAAAAGGATCTCTAATTGCTGAGCAGAGATAGCTGTCGGCGTTCCTCCGCCAATATAGAGTGTTTTTAAGGGAGGCATTTCAGCAGCTTTGACTTCTTCTATTAAAGCGTTCAGGTATTGGTCAACAGGCTGATTCTTGATAAAGACCTTGGAAAAATCACAATAGTGGCAAATCTGTGTGCAAAAAGGAATATGAATGTAGGCGGAACTCGGTTTTGTGAACATAGACCCATTATACCACATTTTCCAGTGCTCAGAAATCTCTATTACACTATGGAATAGGAATTCTCATGGAAAAACCTTACCTCCAGATCCTTTTCTGCTTTAAACAGAGCTCAAAACTCCCAAAATCTGTCTGCTCTTAATGGCTAACCCTTTTATAGTAGAGAACTTATTAAAATTGAGAAAAGTCTGAAAATTCTGAGATGTGTTTGACAAATCTATTATTCTGTGTTAGAATCTATTCATGTGACAAATTCTAACATTAAATCATGGAGGTGTATATGGCTTTAGTCGAGTTTAAAGCAGTTAATAAATATTTTGGAGATTACCATGCTCTTAGGGACATTAATCTTAGTTTTGAAAAAGGGCAGGTTGTCGTGCTCCTAGGACCTTCGGGTTCTGGAAAATCAACATTGATTCGTACCATCAATGCCTTAGAACCTATTGAAAATGGAGAGTTGATTGTTAACGGCCATCAGGTCAACCGCTCTTCCAATAAGGAACTTATTGATCTGCGTAAAGAAGTGAGTATGGTTTTCCAACACTTCAATCTTTACCCCCACAAGACTGTTCTTGAGAACATCACCTTAGCACCGATAAAGGTCCTAGGGGTTAGTAAAGAAGAAGCTGAAAAACGAGCTGAAAAATACCTGACTTATGTTAACATGTGGGATAGGAAAGACTCTTACCCAGCGATGCTTTCAGGTGGTCAAAAACAACGGATTGCCATCGCTCGCGGTCTAGCTATGAAGCCAGAACTTCTCCTCTTTGACGAACCAACCTCAGCTCTTGACCCTGAAA
>DIXV01000045.1:8046-10289 GCA_002436115.1 Streptococcus sp. UBA6071
CCAACCTCAGCTCTTGACCCTGAAACAATCGGAGATGTTCTAACAGTTATGAAAAAATTGGCAAAAAGCGGAACCAATATGATTGTTGTTACTCATGAAATGGGCTTCGCCCGTGAGGTAGCCGATCGGATTATCTTCATGGCTGAAGGACAAGTCTTAGTTGATACAACGGATGTTAATGGCTTCTTTGACAATCCTACCGAGCCTCGTGCCCAACAATTCCTCAGCAAGATTATCAACCATACTAGCGAAAATTTGACGGAATAGGAGATTAGTTTATGACATATATAAAGAAAATCTCCCTCTCCCTTCTTGCTCTTATTCTACTGGTAGGCATTACTGTCAGTCTCGTCAACGTTAAAACAACGGAGGCAAACAGCAATGTTTCTGAAGCTAAAAACAGCAAACAAATCCAAGATATTGTGAAGCGAGGCGTCTTACGGGTAGGTATCAAACAAGACGTCCCTAACTTTGGCTATTTAGATCCTGAAACCAACAGCTACTCAGGGATGGAAATTGATATTGCTAAAAAAGTGGCTGCTGATCTCGGGGTTAAAGTTGAATTCACAGCTGTAACGGCCCAAACTAGGGGTGCCTTGCTTGACAATGGGCAACTAGATATGGTTATCGCCACCTTTACCATCACAGAGGAACGTAAGGAACTTTACAACTTCACGACCCCTTACTATACCGATGCTAATGGATTTTTAGTTAAGAAAACAAGTGGTATCTCATCTTGGGAAGATCTAGATGGGAAAAATATCGGCGTTACGCAAGGTTCTGTCCAACAAACCCTTCTAACAGAGTTGGCTAAAGAAAAAGGAATCACCTTTCAATTTACCGAGTTAGGCTCTAATCCAGAGGTTGCTGTGGCACTTTCTGCCCAACGTGTTGATGCCTTTTCTATTGACAAGTCTATTTTAACAGGCTTCCTTGGGAAACAAAATGAAATTCTAGACCTTGCCTATAACCCATCTCAGTACGGTCTGGCAACTAAAAAAACCAATACCGAACTAGCAGAATACTTAGACAAGTTGATTGTCTCTTGGGCCGAAGATGGTAGCCTCCAGGCTATCTACGACACATATGGCCTCAAGCCAACAACTACCATTGACGAATAGAAAGGAGCTTGCTTATGGATTCATCAACAATTTTTTCAGCTGAGATCTGGACCAGCTTCTTCAAAGACTTTGACCGATTTGCTTGGGGCTTTCTCTTTACCATACTGATTTCAATAGGTGCTCTGGCAACTGCCCTCATCCTCGGCATGGTCTTTGGTGCCATGTCTACCAGCAAGAGTAAAATCCTACGTGCCATAACCCGTGTGTATGTCGAATTTTATCAAAACACACCTCTTTTGGTTCAATTTGTAATTGTTTATTACGGCTTACCCCTGATTTCAAACTTTGTCCTCATGCCTTCTATTTACTGGACAGCAGTCATCTGTGTCGGCGTCTACCACGGTGCTTATATCGCCGAAGTTATTCGCTCAGGTATCGAAGCAGTCCCGAATGGACAAACTGAGGCCGCGCTTTCTCAAGGATTTACTTATC
Source organism: Streptococcus sp. UBA6071 (assembly GCA_002436115.1). Taxonomy (GTDB): domain Bacteria; phylum Bacillota; class Bacilli; order Lactobacillales; family Streptococcaceae; genus Streptococcus. The sequence goes on from DIXV01000045.1 coordinate 9,600, forward strand.
TTGAGACCATGCGCTTAATTATCTTGCCACAGGCCGTAAGAACCATTCTACCACCAATGACCAACCAAGTCGTTAACCTGATTAAAAACACGTCTACAGTTGCTATTATCGGAGGAATTGATATTATGTTCATGACCAAGCACTGGTCAGCTTTGAACGCAAACTACTACCCTCCCTTTATCACAGCAGCTCTCCTCTACTTCATTCTCTGCTTCCCCTTAGCCACTTGGGCACGTCGTTGGGAAGAAAAAAATAAAAATGCTTATTAAAGGAGGTCACCGATGCTCAATGACATTTTAAACGTTTTGACTCCGACCAATATTTCTTTTCTTCTCAAAGGCTTAGGCTTGACCCTTTATCTTTCTGCTATCATTATTGTGCTGTCTACACTTATCGGCATGGTGCTGGCAGTTATGCGAAATGGGAAAAACAGCCTCCTACGCTGGACGGCATCCATCTACATTGAGTTTGTCAGAAATGTTCCTAACTTACTCTGGATCTTTACTGTCTTTCTCGTCTTTCAGATGAAATCAACACCAGCTGGTATTACAGCCTTCACCATTTTTACATCTGCAGCTTTGGCAGAGATTATCCGTGGTGGGCTCAATGCCATTGACAGCGGGCAAACAGAAGCGGGCTTCTCACAAGGATTTAGTGCCTTTCAAGTGTTACGCTATATCGTGCTTCCCC
>DIXV01000044.1 GCA_002436115.1 Streptococcus sp. UBA6071
AGTGGTAGTTCCACCTCCGCTAGTCGTGCCACCATCGCTACCGCCTGGCGGATTAACAACATCATCTTTAACAGTATTAGTAACAGTCACATCTCCTGAAGTCACTCTTGCAACCAATTGATTTGAACCATTATCTAAAACCTCAATAACAACTGTTTTTGGAGTAGTGTCGTAAGCAATCGTCAAATCGGTTCCCTCTTCTTCTTGAAGAGTGTAAGTGTAAGTACCGATAGTATCAAAGGTTAGGTTCTCAAAATCAATTGCCCCATTGGCCTTGTTGCTTGAACGATAAATCTGACTACCGTCTTCTGAGGTTAAGGTGAAGGTAAACTCTCCCTCTTTTAAGTCTCGACCAGTCAAGACTTTATTAGCCGTAATCGTTGCTACTGCTGCTTGTTTCTTTGTATTTCCCACTTGTTGAACAACCCCTGCTGTAGTAACAGTGAGTGACAAGGGGGTGCTATTCAATTGATAGCCCACCGGTGAAATCACCTCAGTTACGATAAAGTTCCCCGAATTAAGCTCTGTCTCTGTAAAACGTGGTGACTGTGTGATTCCGTTAGCGTTTGTCGGAGCTAAAAGGAGTTCTGTCCCGTCTGGCTTAGTCACTTTAAAGACAGCTCCTGCAATTGGCTTGCCAGTTGCGGTATCAATCTTTTCAAGAGTAATACGGCTACCAACCTCCAATTGAATCGTTCCACCTTGAGTGACCTGACTGAGACGGCTAACCGTCACACTTGTTTCTGTGGTATGATCCCCTATAGGAATATTACCCTCAGGCGAGGCTACTTGCAAGACGTTTCCAACAATGGAACCATCTGCTGGCGCTGTTGTTGAATAGCCTAAATGGAAGGCTTTATTCCCTGGGTTTAAAATGGTAATAACAAACTTTTTATAATCGTCAGAATAGGTAATCGTGTAATCCACACCTTCTGTTAACGTTGTTGGGTTTTGGATAGTATAACTATTGTCAAAACCAACGTCCGTCGCTTGTAATATAAGGCTCTCAGGAATAAATTGAACACCTACACTAGCAATATCAATTGTATCTGTAATCGTTAGGCTATCGTAGGTCTTTCTAGACGCATTGATGCGGAGAGCCCATGGATGAACCCAATCGCCACTCTTTCCAAGAGTTGCTGATGTGTAAGGTCGATTAGAAAGAACACCTGCGTACTTGGAAACATTTTCTCCACTCAAACCAGTCGAATTGTCTGGCCAACCTGTCCATTCATTAACTTTTATATTAATGCTTAGATTGCCAACATTCTTGATATTGGTGAAAACTACAGGGACAGCTGTTTGCGTAGCTGATACCTTGAAGGATACATAGAAGGTTCCCTTAATGTTTTCCACTTCTTGGGCACCTGTTTGCGCCAGATAAGTAGAAAGATTCTTGAGGCTGATACTAACATTCCCCCCTTGGCCTTCGCCATTTGAGGTAACGACACCATCGCCGATGGCAATACCAGACTTATCATCTACAAGCTCAATCGTACCGTTTGCCACTGTTAAAGGGGCAGGGATTGAGAAATTGAAATAGTCGTTGTCTTGAACATCTTCCGTACTTCCCGCTAAGTCAAACCCAATTTGAAGGCTATAATTATCCCTTGTAGATAAGGGATAAACACCATTTGCATCTGGTGTGACTTCTTTATAATTGGTTTGCCAAACGCGAATATCTGAAATAATATTCGTTAACTCTTTGGCTTCTACCTTGCCGATATTGATGGTGACAAAGCTGAGCAAGAGAGCTAATTGACTGATGATAAAGAATCCAAATTTTCTTCTAGTCATGTTGAAACTCCGTTTTCTAATTTTTGTTTCCACATCACTTTTCTTTTGTTTTAAATCCCATGTATAAAGTTAGAAAGTTTCCTCTTACCTGAAAAGAAACTTAAATCTCATACATCACTTATCATATTACTCCCATTTCTTAAAAATGTCAAATTTTGTCGTCTAAAATCAATATACTAGAAATATTTGACACAAACCTCTTCTATGTATGACGGTTAAAGGACTAAAAATAGTAAATTTCGTATGTACCCCACTACCCGATTTAACTTTTTCATACCACTCCTTTGGCAGGAAAAAAAGAGAAAATCTATCCGATCTTCTCTTGGTTAGGAGACGTGTCATCTATCCACTTGACAACGAGATAACAAAAACTAGCTGGATTAGTTAGCTAACAGACACCATCTATTTCTCTTACCAAATGATTCTATCTCATTTTGAAAACAAAAAAGTGTTTGCTTTATCGCTCTTCGCCCTAGTCTGGGTAAAAAGAAAGAACTCCCCCCTTAAACAAGTCTGAAGGCTCCTTCTCTGTAAGAAGCAGCACCTCTTCTTCAAACGTGTAACTAACGGAAGCATCTCCAATCACCATACTATGGCTTTTTGTTGTAACGGTTACCTGCTGAGAATGCCGATTACCATCAGCATCTTGACGGGTTAAAACCCCTGTTGTTCCAGCAATTGTTAGGACCATACTCTCTCCAGATTCTGTAGCCGTGTAAGAACCATCTAGGTTTTCACCGACCTCCGTTGCTACTGCAGAGACAGATGTTGACGTTCCTTCTTGAGACTGACTGCTACAAGCACACAAAAGAAACAGGGCTGCTACAAAGCAGAAATGCCCAACAACCTTTCCTGTCATAATCTCCCCTCTCTTTAGTGTCTACACTTGCATCTATCTTATCAAATCAGTAATCCTCAACTAAAAAGGTGACAGGTCACCTTTTCATCACTATTCTTATTGTTTACTCTGCATCATCTAGAAAACTGTTGAAGACTTCTTCAATCATATTCCATTCTGCTTCAGCTTCTTCTGGAATAGGCTGTAAATCTCCTTCTGTCCCATCCTCATTTTCAATGAAAGAATAGGCTTGAATCTCAACTTCTCCATCGGCATCTTCTGCTGCTGAGGCAGGAATCAATAAGACGTAATTCTTACCAAATTCTTCTTGTCCATCAATGGTTAACAGAATTTCAAATAAACTTTCATTTCCTTTTTCATCAACAAGCGTGATCAATTCACGCTCGTCCTGATGGTCGTGACTTTGTTCGTGTGACATATTATCTCCTTTAAAAATTGCGATCTAAATAGTTTTGTAAAATCAATTGGGCAGCCAGTTTATCAATAACCTTCTTACGTTTGGAGCGGCTAAGATCTGCTTGCTCTACCAACATCCGATTAGCAGCAACAGTGGTTAAACGCTCGTCCTGATACTCTACTGGCAACCCAAATTTTTCTACAATCAGTTGGCCATAAGCCTTGGAAGCCTCCACTCTAGGCCCCTCTGTATTATTCATGTTCTTTGGTAAACCAATGACACATTTGCCTACCTGATAGTCGTTCATTAAAGTCTCCAAACGTTCCAGTCCGAATTCCTTTTTAGCTTCGTTGATGGCAATGATTTCTAATCCCTGTGCTGTAAAGCCTAATGGGTCTGAAATAGCGACACCAACTGTTTTTGAACCGACATCTAACCCCATAACCCTCATCAGATATCAATCCCATGACCGTGAAGATAAAAGCGTACCAATTCTTCAACAATTTCGTCTCTTTCATACTTACGAATTTGGTTACGGGCATCATTATAGCGAGGAACATAGGCAGGGTCACCACTTAGCACATAACCCACAATCTGGTTAATGGGGTTATAGCCCTTCTCTTCTAATGACTGGTAGACGGTTGTCAAAGTCTCACTAATTTCTTTCTTATTTGAATCGTCAAGATTAAAGCGTACGGTTTCATCTGTAAATCCCATAATAACACCTTCTTTCCTTATAATACCACTATTTTAAATGATTTCATCATTTTTCTCAACTATTTACCTCTCATAATGAGGATTAAGGCAAATTCTTGATCGGATTGTCCTCTTTTGGAGGAGAAACTTCTTCAATCCCACGATTTTTAAGCCTTTCAATATACTGTTCTGCGGTTAAAATGGTAATGTCGTCAATTTCTGAACCGGAAAAGATGGATGACGCAGTCAAAGCAGCGACATCTAATTCTGCCCTCTCTAAGGTAAAGGTGACAAAAAATTCCTGATTTTCTGTCAAATCCATTTCATAGGATAAGCCTGAAATTCCTGATAATTGACGATAACTTTCGTCTTGATCCATTGACTCTTGAATCTGTTTTTTTGTTTCTGCAAGACCGATCTCAGCAATACTCTGGCGAATAGCATCTGTCACAGTTAAAGTGTTCTTCAAAACAAGCTTTTGAATCTCATTATTTTTGTAAATAACGGTCTGTGTCTGTCGGTTCCCATCTTCTAAGGCAACTTCAAACACTCGCGTCTTTAATAATGCTGCTTCACTAGTTTGCGTAGTGCTTGTCTCCGAATCGGTTTCCGTCTGATTTGCACAAGCTCCCAATAGAAAAAGCCCTATGAAGAGGACCAAGCAAGTGTATCTTTTCATCATCACCCTCTCTTTCACCTCCACATTATACACCATTTTTAGACCTTTCTCAAGGCTCTTACATCATGTTTTCAAGCTTTTATAAGCCCTAAGAAAAAGAAAGCCACTCTTTAGAGAGCGGCTCTGAGTCTAGCTTCCGCATTTTCGACATTGCGAACGGCGCGAGGCAGAAAGGCACGGATATCATCCTCCTTATAACCAACCTGTAGGCGTTTGTTGTCAATTAAAATCGGACTCTTCAAAATACGTGGATTTTCAGTGATGATATCAATGACTTCATTAACACTCAATTCTTCAATGTCAACACCTAAACCTTTAGCGTATCGGTTTTTGGATGAAACGATGGAAGCAATGCCGTTTTCTGTCTTTGATAAAATTTCTAAAATTTCTGGTTTTGAAATAGATTCTTTTCCAAGATTATGTTCCTTGTAAGATAAGTGGTGCGCATTGAGCCATGTCTTTGCCTTCTTACAACTGGTGCAACTTGATACTGTGTAAATTTTGATCATTTAGTATCTCCTTTTGCGATATGATACTAGTATTATATACAGTATACCATTTTTTGCCATCAGTCGGAAGACCTATTTTAACTTATTCTTCAATTTCAATTGTGTCTAAGTTTAAAACGACCTCTTCCTGAGTCACTTTGTTCTCTGCTACTTTAGGCTCTTGGTCCCCTTCAACATCCTCTGAAAGACCAAAATGCACCCTTACTTTTTGATTGATTTCCTCGAAAATTTCTGGGTTATCTTTTAAATACCGTTTAGCATTCTCTGACCCTTGGCCAATTTTTTCATTCCGATAAGAGTACCAAGCTCCAGCTTTCTTCACAATATCCAACCCTGTTGCAATGGTTAACAATTCTCCTGTTTGGGAAATGCCCTCGCCATACATAATCTCTACAAAGGCTTCCTTAAATGGCGGAGCTACTTTATTTTTAACAACCTTAATCTTGGTCTCCTTACCAACATTGGTATCTTTTTGTTCACCCGTTCCTTTAATTTGGGTATTTCCACGAACATCCAAACGTACAGAAGCGTAAAACTTAAGCGCACGCCCCCCTGGAGTGGTCTCTGGATTTCCAAACATGATGCCTACTTTCTCACGGAGCTGGTTGATGAAAATAGCTATCGTCTTCGTCTTGTTAATAGAGGCACCTAGTTTACGCATGGCTTGGCTCATCATCCTAGCCTGCAAACCCACATGACTGTCCCCAATATCTCCGTCAATTTCTGCACGAGGCACTAGGGCAGCGACAGAGTCGATAACGACCAAATCAACAGCTCCAGAGTCGATTAACTTCCCTGCAATCTCCAGACCCTGCTCTCCTGAGTCAGGCTGAGACAAGAGCAACTCATCAATATTAACCCCTAAAGACTTTGCATACTGTGGATCCAGAGCGTGTTCTGCGTCAATAAAGGCAGCGATTCCTCCATCTTTTTGACACTGGGCAACAGCATGGAGAGCAACTGTTGTTTTACCAGAACTTTCTGGGCCGTAAACTTCAACGATACGCCCTTTAGGATAGCCTCCTACCCCAAGAGCGATATCAAGAGCTAATGAACCTGAGCTCATAACTTGAACCTTTTGTTCAACACGCTCCCCGAGACGCATGATGGAGCCCTTTCCAAAGTCTTTTTCAATAATTTTCAAGGCATCCGCCAAGGCCTTTTTACGTTCGTCTCCGAATTTTTTAGTGATATCTTCTAATTTTTTGCTCGGTTTTTTAGCCAATTTTCTAATCTCCTGTTCTTTCTATAAAGGAAAATGTCCTTTGTCTATTATATCAAATTTCCGTCATTTAATAAAGCCAATCGCACTAGATTAAAGGCATGAAGAACCGTTACCGTCCTTATATCCGATCGACTCCTCCCCTTGATGTTAATTTGATAAGCTTTTGCTTCTTTTCGGTTTGCCAATCCAATAAAAACAGTCCCCGCTGGTTGATTTTCTAGTTCTTCTGGACCTGCTACTCCTGTCAAGCCTAAAGCAAAGTCACTATCTGTTAGTTCCCTAACCTGCTCAGCCATTTTTCTGGCAGTAAAACTGCTAATCATGCCATGATGCTCCAGTTGCTCTTTTGGGATCTTAAGTCTTTTAGCTTTCTCCTCAAGACTATAGGTCACGAAGCCTCCCTCAAAAATTTTGGAGGCTCCAGAGAAGTCTGTTAATGTGGATTGAAAAAGCCCCGCTGTCAAACTCTCGGCAGCTGAAATTGTCTTTTCAGCGACCTTTAACGCCGATACGACTTCTTGGGCTAGAGAATTGTCATCACCATAGCCGTACATCAGCTGTTTTAGATTGCTTTTTGAGAGAATTCTGTCTTCCATCTCATCTAATCGTTTGTCGGCCTGAGCTTGGTCAGTAGCCTTGGTGGACAATCTGAGACTCACTTCCCCAACTTTCGCATAGGGCGCTAAGGTCGGATCTGTCTGCTGGGCAATGACATCCGCTAAAAGAGTCACCAACTGGCTTTCACCGATTCCAAAAAAACGTAAAACTCGCGAATAGAGCCTCCCCTGACCGGTCGAAAGCAAAGGGAGTAAACTCTTATTAACCATGGGCTTCAGTTCACTAGGTGGACCCGGCAGGACCACATAAGTCACTCCATCTACCTCAATCATTCCTCCAACAGCTAAGCCTGTCATGTTTTGAATAGGGGTCGAACCTGATATAATCTGAGCCTGACGTTCGTTATTAGCTGTTCTGACATAGTCAGGACGATGGGCAAAGATTAGATGATTTTTTCGCCAGTCGTCCTGACTATGTCAGAACAGCT
>DIXV01000023.1:0-1538 GCA_002436115.1 Streptococcus sp. UBA6071
GGGGATGCAGAAAAAATAGGTGCACTTCTACGTGTCATTACACCCTATGGCATCAAAAATGTCGCTCGAACAGGTCCAACAGGTTTTACAAGAGACTATAGGGACTAGGAAGACAGCAACACAATCAGCCAGCACAGGCTCTAAAAGCAAAAAAGACAACAATCCGCCGATTAAGGCAACTAAAATATAGAAAAGAGTAAAAAATGGCAGTTACAATGCAATACGAAAAAGATGTTCAAGTCGCAGCCCTTCAAGGGAAGAAAATAGCAGTTATTGGTTATGGTTCACAAGGACATGCCCATGCGCAAAATTTGCGTGATTCAGGAAATGATGTCATCATTGGGGTTCGTCCAGGGAAATCATTTGACAAAGCTAAAGAAGATGGCTTTGACACGTATTCGGTAGCTGAAGCAACAAAATTGGCAGATGTTATTATGATTTTAGCACCAGATGAAATTCAAGCAGATACCTATAAGGATGAAATTGAGCCAAACCTTGAAGTTGGAAATGCCCTTGGTTTTGCCCATGGCTTTAATATCCACTTCGAATTTATTAAAGCTCCTGCCGATGTGGATGTCTTCATGGTAGCACCGAAAGGACCAGGACATTTGGTTCGCCGTACCTATGAAGAAGGTTTTGGTGTGCCAGCTCTCTATGCCGTTTATCAAAACCCAACAGGTAATGCTAAGAATATCGCTATGGATTGGGCTAAAGGTGTTGGTTCAGCTCGTGTTGGTCTTATTGAAACAAGCTTCAAAGAAGAAACAGAAGAAGACCTTTTTGGAGAGCAAGCTGTTCTTTGTGGTGGTTTGACAGCCCTTATTGAAGCTGGTTTTGAAGTCTTGACAGAGGCTGGTTATGCACCTGAATTAGCTTACTTTGAAGTCCTTCATGAGATGAAGCTCATTGTTGACCTTATCTATGAGGGAGGCTTCAAGAAAATGCGTCAGTCTATTTCAAACACTGCTGAATTTGGTGATTATGTTTCTGGCCCACGTGTCATTACAGATCAGGTTAAAGAAAACATGAAAGCTGTCTTGGCTGATATCCAGTCAGGTAAGTTTGCGAATGATTTTGTAAATGACTACAAAGCTGGTCGTCCGAAACTTAAGGCTTACCGTGAGGCAGCAGCTGGTCTAGATATTGAAAAAGTAGGATCTGACCTTCGTGATGCCATGCCGTTTGTTGGCCGTAACGATGATGATGCCTTCAAAATCTACAATTAAGAACACGTAAAGAATAAAAATGGCTAACTTCGGTTTAGCTATTTTTGTCGTTAGACTTTTAATAGGTTAAGGTTAAAGGAGCCTGATATGTCAGAACCATTGTTTTTAGAGTCCGTTATGCAGGAGAAAATTTGGGGAGGAAGTCGTCTGCGTGATGAGTTTGGCTATCCCATACCAAGTGACAAAACAGGGGAGTATTGGGCTATTTCAGCCCATCCAAACGGTGTTTCTACCGTTAAAAATGGAACTTATGCTGGACAAGACTTAGACAAGCTTTATCGTCAAAAGCCGAGCTTGTTTGGCTATCCCCAA
>DIXV01000023.1:1707-16813 GCA_002436115.1 Streptococcus sp. UBA6071
TAGACAAGCTTTATCGTCAAAATCCGAGCTTGTTTGGCTATCCCCAAAGCCCTGTTTTCCCACTTTTGACTAAAATATTAGATGCGAATGATTGGTTAAGCGTGCAAGTTCATCCTGACGATCGTTATGGGATGGAACATGAGGGAGAGCTTGGAAAAACCGAATGTTGGTATATTTTAGCGGCAGAACCTGGAGCAGAAATTATTTACGGACATACGGCTAAGAGCAAGGAAGAATTAGAAGATTACCTCTATGCAGGGAAGTGGGATCAACTTTTAACACGGGTTTCAGTCAAAGCAGGAGATTTCTTTTATGTTCCTAGTGGGACCATGCATGCTATCGGAAAAGGCATCATGGTTCTTGAGACACAGCAATCCAGTGATACGACCTACCGTGTTTATGATTTTGATCGAAAAGATGATAAGGGTAGTCTGCGTGAATTGCATCTTGAAAAGTCAGTTGATGTCTTAAGGATTGGCCAACCCGAAAATAGCACACCAGCAACTCTAAAGGTGGATGATGTAACCTCGACACTTCTAGTTAGCAATAAATTTTTCACCGTTTACAAGTGGGAATTAAATGGTAGAAGTAGAATGCGCCAATTTGCTCCTTATCTCCTAGTCAGTATCCTTTCCGGTCAAGGAGAAGTGATTATTGACGAAGCAACCTACACTATTAAAAAAGGAGACCATTTCATTCTCCCTAATGATGTTAAGTCATGGTTTCTAGAAGGTCAAAACCTTGAAATCATTGCTAGTTATAGCAATGAGGCATAAGAGTAAAAGCCGATTATTCGGCTTTTTATTCTTATATATGCTTTGATGTTAAGGAAAAGCTCTTGTAAGACTAAGTTTACTTTAGGATTTAAAATGGTTTTCTAGATTTTTCTTAGTCAAAGTGAAGGAGGAGGCTAGCAAAGAGAGACTTCTTGGTTATCGTTCAAGAAGATCTTGTTTTTCCTCGTAGTTGAATTAGCTTATTCCATTGCACAAGTCGGTATTTTTCGTTATAATAAGAGAGTTGCAAACGCAGCTCTTTGCTGTGTCTAGAAAAAGAGCTGGCTGACCTAAAGAGATATTCATGGACTGCACGTGAACTGAGGAGCTCTGCTATTGACTAAAAAACGAAAAGGAAATACGATGTCACTACAAGAAGAAATCAAAAAACGCCGGACTTTTGCTATCATTTCTCACCCAGATGCTGGTAAGACAACTATTACAGAGCAATTACTTTATTTTGGGGGAGAGTTGCGTGAGGCGGGAACTGTCAAGGGAAAAAAGACGGGTACCTTTGCTAAGTCTGACTGGATGGCTATTGAAAAGCAACGGGGGATTTCGGTGACCTCCTCTGTCATGCAGTTTGATTACGCTGGTAAGCGGGTCAATATTTTAGACACACCTGGTCATGAGGACTTCTCTGAGGACACCTATAGGACTCTCATGGCGGTGGATGCTGCCGTTATGGTGGTGGACTCTGCTAAGGGGATTGAGGCTCAGACCAAGAAGCTTTTTGAGGTGGTTAAGCACCGCAATATTCCAGTCTTTACCTTCATTAACAAATTGGACCGTGATGGACGTGAGCCTTTGGATTTACTGGAGGAGTTGGAAGAGGTGTTGGGCATTGCCTCTTACCCCATGAATTGGCCTATTGGAATGGGGAAAAGTTTTGAGGGGCTCTATGATCTTCACAATAAACGGCTTGAACTTTATAAGGGAGAGAAACGTTTTGCTTCTTTGGAAGAAGGAACGGCCCTCTTTGCGGCTAATCCCTTTTTTGAGCAGGTTCTGGAAGATGTTGACTTGCTACAAGAAGCAGGGAATCCTTTCTCAGAAGAAGCCATTCTTGCTGGAGAATTAACACCTGTATTCTTTGGCTCAGCCTTAACCAATTTTGGTGTTCAAACCTTCCTCGACACTTTCTTAACATTTGCGCCAGAACCACATGGACACGAGACAAAAGAGGGGGTTCTTATTGACCCGATGAGCAAAGATTTCTCAGGTTTTGTCTTCAAAATTCAGGCTAATATGGATCCTAAACATCGTGATCGAATCGCCTTTGTTCGTATTGTATCAGGCGAATTTGAGAAAGGGATGTCTGTCAAATTGTCTCGGACAGGAAAAACAGTTAAGTTGTCAAATGTGACGCAATTTATGGCTGAGAGTCGTGAAAATGTCGAAAATGCAGTTGCTGGTGATATTATCGGGGTCTATGATACAGGAACTTATCAAGTCGGTGATAGTTTGACAGCGACTAAACATCTCATTGAATTTGAACCTCTCCCAACCTTTACACCAGAACTTTTCATGAAAGTGTCTCCTAAAAATGTTATGAAACAGAAGTCCTTTCATAAAGGCGTTGAACAGTTGGTTCAAGAAGGAGCTATTCAACTTTATACCAACTATCAGACTGGGGAGCATATGCTAGGCGCTGTCGGTCAGCTCCAGTTTGATGTTTTCAAACACCGTATGCTAGGAGAATATAATGCTGAAGTGATTATGAGCCCGATGGGGAAAAAGACGGTTCGTTGGATTAGAGCAGAGGATTTTGATGAGCGGATGTCGTCTAGTCGGAACATTTTAGCAAAGGATCGCTTTGATCAACCTGTTTTCCTTTTTGAAAACGAGTTTGCCCTTAGATGGTTTGCAGATAAGTACCCAGAGGTAACATTAGAAGAAAAAATGTAAAACAGAGGCTTAGTAGAAGCGGTTTTTATACGACAAAAAAATAAATCAGCGGCAAAAAAGACGAACCAAGCTCAATGGGAGAAAATCCGAAAATGAGAGAGGTTCGTCTTTTTGATATTGCACAATTCCTTAATCTCAAGCTTGTAGACGATTATAGACTGTGCTTGTATTAGTTAATTGTATTGCTAAACTGACAATTTTACTTGCTTCCTCATGACGTGGTGTCTGCATTAGCCAATTCATTAAAAAAAGCCTCCCTTATAGTCGTTATAAGGGAGGCCTGTCATTTGACATCGTGCTTAACTGCTTCTAATCCAAGCAGAGATAGAACCAGCTTGAACAGGGAATGTTGCCCAACCGTCGGCTTCGATTTGAACCTGATCGGGATGATTGCCCATATAATCGCTGAAAATCTTACCAGCATTGAGAAGGCCCATATTCATCCGCTTAGATTGGCTATCGGCATTACTGATGACGACAGCAAGGCCGTCGGGGTGTTCCTCTGTTCCTAGATTAACCCAACCAATGCAATTAGGGTGGTCTAGATAATCTATTTGTTCGCCGTAGACATGCTTTTGTCGGAGATAAAGAAGTTTATCAATTTCAGATTGAAAGCTTTGTTGGGCAAACTCTCCTGAGATGCCATAATAATCTCCGTAAAAAACACAGGGGAGACCTTGTTGTCTCAAGAGAATGAGGGCATAGGCTGCTGGTTTGAACCATTCTTCAATACACGATTCAAGAGCCTGTCCCCGCTGAGAGTCATGATTGTCCACAAAAGTCACAGCAAACTCAGGTTTAGCAGCAACCAAGCTTCCAGAGAAAATCTCTGTCAAATCATAAGCTGCCCCTCTTTTGCTCGCATCATATAGGTTCATATGGAGCACAACATCAATCAAGTCAAAACTCCATTTGGTATCGTTGATGTAATTGAGGCTGACTTGACTGTCACCTTTCCAATACTCTGCAAAGGTATAGAGGTCGGGTTTGATGTTTTCTCTGACGTAACCGATAAATTCTGTCATAAAGGCTTCTTCGATATGTTTGACCGCATCCAATCGAAAACCAGATATCTTGGTGGTTTCTAAGAACCAAGCAACCCACTCTTTGAGGTGGTCAATCACCTCAGGGTGTTCGAAGTCAATATCGTTAAACATGAGATAATCATAGTTTCCATTCTCGCTATCAACCTGATCTTGATCAGCCCAGCCTTTATTATCCCCCAAGATAAGATAAATTCCTTTTTCATCATGAAGAGCATCATAATCCAAGCCAGTAAAATGGTACCAGTGCCATTTAAAGCTACTATAAGTATCTTGTCTTCCTGAGAAGGTAAAATTTGTCCATCCTTCAATTTCATAGGGGTCGGAGATGGGTTCTTGCCGATTGTTGGGATTCATTTTAAGGACTCGAAATTTCTCCCGAATATCGCCAGCTGCTTTGTGATTAAGGACAATATCGGCGATAGCTTCAATTCCTAGGCTTTGTAGCGTTTGGATGGCTTTCAGATAGTCTTCCTTGATTCCATATTTGGTTCGGGTAGTCCCTTTTTGATCAAATTCTCCTAGGTCAAAGAGGTCGTAGACACCATAGCCAACATCACTCTGACTAGTTCCTTTAAAGGCTGGGGGTAGCCAAACCATACTGATTCCAATTTCTTTCAAATGTTGGGCATCTGCTATCACTCTTTGCCAGTGTTTGCCATCATTAGGGAGATACCACTCAAAGTATTGCATAAGGGTTCCGTTGGGCATAGATAATCCTTTCGTTTCCATCCAAATAGTTAATTTCTCCTACAGTAACACAAGACAGGTGATTTTTCAAGTATGGGGTTAAAGGTGCAGAAAATGGAAAAACGTGCTATAATCAGATTGATTTAACGTATGCGATTAGGGAGGAATTACATGAAAACAATTCATACAGATAAAGCCCCTCAGGCGATTGGGCCTTATGTTCAAGGGAAGGTTGTAGGAAACCTCTTGTTTGCCAGCGGTCAGGTTCCTTTGTCACCAGAAACTGGTCAAGTTGTTGGTGAGGGGATTGAGGAGCAGACAAGACAGGTGTTGAAAAACATCTCAGCGATTTTAGAAGCGGCGGGAACTGATTTTGATCATGTCGTTAAAACGACTTGTTTTCTCAAAGATATGGCTGATTTTGCTGCTTTTAATGCCGTTTATCAAACTGCTTTTTCAACAGATTTTCCAGCACGTTCAGCAGTAGAAGTTGCTCGCCTTCCTCTTGATGTCAAGGTGGAGATTGAAGTGATTGCAGCCATTGATTAGATCAAAAAGGATTGAGAAAAGGTGACGTGTTTGCCAGCTAAAAGAAAAAGTCCTCGTGAGAGGATTTTTTGGTATAATAGAAATAAGGCCATTTCAAAAATAGATGATGAATGTGCCGTAAAGTAGCTAGAGCCCTTGTGAGGGGAGTGCAGACCTAAACCGAGGGTTGCCTCTCTCGAATAAGCCCCACCTCTAGGAAGTTATGGAAGTTTGGAGAGTAGCTTAATGTATCAAGCCTTATATCGAAAATACCGCAGCCAGACCTTTGGGCAAATGGTGGGTCAGGAAGTTGTGGCCACTACCCTATGTCAAGCGGTTGCTTCTGGCAAAATCAGCCATGCCTATCTCTTTTCTGGTCCACGTGGAACAGGAAAGACGAGCGCCGCTAAGATTTTCGCTAAGGCTATGAATTGCCTTGAGCAAGTGGACGGTGAACCCTGTAATAGCTGTTATATCTGCCAAAGCATCACAGAGGGAAGTCTCGAAGACGTTATCGAAATTGATGCGGCCTCTAATAATGGTGTCGATGAAATCCGCTATATTCGTGATAAGTCGACCTATGCCCCTAGCCTAGCCCAGCATAAGGTTTATATTATTGATGAGGTCCATATGCTTTCGGCTGGCGCTTTTAATGCGCTATTGAAAACCCTAGAAGAACCAACAAAGGATGTCGTTTTTATTTTAGCGACCACTGAACTTCACAAGATTCCAGCAACAATCTTGTCGCGTGTGCAACGCTTTGAGTTTAAATCAATTCAGACGCACGCAATCCAAGCCCATCTAGCCTTTGTTCTGGATGAAGAAGGAATTGGTTATGATCAAGCTTCCTTAGCCATGATTGCTCATCGTGCAGAAGGTGGCATGCGTGATGCCTTATCAATACTGGATCAAGCTATCAGTCTTTCAAATACGGATTCCCTAGGCATAGAAACGGTGGAAGAAATCACTGGTTCAATCAGTTTGCACGCTTTAGACAACTACGTTGCTGCTGTTTTGGCACATGAAACCAAGGATGCCTTGGCACACCTTCAGATGATATTTAATCAAGGCAAAAGCATGAACCGTTTTGCAGTTGATTTGCTGGCTTATCTTAGAGATATACTACTAGCTGGGGATGATACAAAAGATAGCCATTTATCAGAAAGGTTCAGAGAAAACAGTCAAACGCCTCAGTCGCAAATTTTTGAGCTTATCCATCAAGTTACCAAAGGGTTACAAGAAATCAAATCGAGCGCTCAACCTAAGATTTATGCGGAGTTGATGACCGTTCGTCTGGCAGATGCTGATAAGAGTCCTGTGGAGACAGGAGTATCAGAGCAGTTGCTGGCAGAATTAGAGGGGCTTCAAAATCGGATTAGAACTTTAGAAGAAGAGGTCAAGAATTTAAAAAACACCTCTGTGCTTCCCCAAAAACCTCTCAGTCAACCCAACCTCAATAAACGTCACTACCAAGTTGATCGAGATAAGGTAAATCACATTCTAATGGAAGCTGTTGAACAGCCTGTTAAGGCACGTGAAAACCTCACGCGGCTTCAGAATGCTTGGGAAGAGGTTATCACAAGTCTCTCTGGTCCAGATAAAGCCCTCTTGAGCGGTTCACAGCCTGTTGCTGCTAATGAACGACATGCTATTCTGGCTTTTGAATCACGATTCAATGCGGAGCAGACCATGAAGAGAGAAAATCTCAACCTTATGTTTGGCAATATACTCAGCCAAGCAGCAGGGTTTTCCCCAGAAATTTTAGCGATTGCCCATGAAGACTGGTTAGAGATTCGCAGTGACTTTTCTAAGAAATCAAAGGAACAACGAAGACCTGACCGAGAAGAAATACCAGTAGCATCAGAAACCTCAGATATTCCAGAAAACTTGGCTTTTCTGGCAGATGCTGTTACCATTACGGAAGATTAATATGCAAATTACCTTAGAAAACGACATTCAAATAGGGACAGAACGAGACCTTATCCATCAGGTCTTTGATGTCCAATACCAGTTTAAAAAAGGCTATAATTACCTCATCTTTCTTAATGAGGACAAGGAAAAAGTGGTCCTCAAATTCAGTGAGAGAGAGCTCTTGATGACACGCTTCTCCCAGCCGAAGTCGGTGATGCGTTTCATCAAAGGAGAGGATACTCTGACCTTTCTACCGACGCCTTTAGGGAGTCAGCCACTAACTATAGTGACTGACTTCTATCTGTACCAAGCAGCAGACCAAGAGCTAAGGTTGCAGTATAAACTGAAACCCCTTGGGAGTGACGAGGCTTTAGGTCTTTATAAAATGAAATTAGTTTGGAATTAATTTCTGAAACGATTGAAAAGAAAAGGAAAATGACTGCCTTTAGGGGAATTTTTCTTGATTTTTAGGCATAAAATGGTATAATATTCTCTATACCAAGGGAGTAGCCGACGGCAATAGCCGTGACAGAGTCGTCAAGCCGAAACATTTCCGGCTCTGTCTTAAACAGCGAGACTTGTTTAAAATGAAGCAGGTCTTTTTCTATCAAGAAAAGACCAAAGGGGGAAATACTTTGTCCAAAGAACAAAAACGTGAGGCGTATTATACGCAGTCACTGGAGACCGTACTTGCTAGTTTAGAAACGACGAAGAAAGGCTTGTCCAGTGAACAAGCTAATCATCGGGTGTCTGAATATGGCAGAAATGAACTAGATGAAGGGGAAAAACGTACCCTCTTCCAAAAATTCCTTGATCAGTTTAAGGATTTGATGATTATTATCTTACTAGTTGCTGCAGTTCTTTCTGTTGTCGTAGAAGGTATGCATGGCATGACAGATGCCCTTATCATCTTATTGGTTGTTGTGCTTAACGCAGCCTTCGGTGTTTATCAAGAGGGGCAAGCAGAAGCAGCCATTGATGCATTGAAATCAATGTCAAGTCCCTTGGCACGTGTCCGTCGTGATGGACATGTCAAGGAAGTGGATTCTAAAGACTTGGTTCCTGGTGACGTGGTCATGCTTGAAGCAGGAGATGTCGTTCCAGCTGATATGCGTCTGCTTGAGGCTAACTCTCTTAAGATTGAAGAAGCTGCTCTTACGGGAGAGTCCGTTCCTGTTGATAAGGATTTATCAGTGAGTCTTGCAGAAGATGCAGGAATCGGAGATCGGGTAAACATGGCCTATCAAAATTCAAATGTCACTTACGGCAGAGGGCTTGGAGTTATTACGAATACAGGTATGTATACTGAAGTTGGCCATATTGCAAGTATGTTGGCTAATGCTGATGAAACAGACACGCCTTTGAAACAAAACCTGCACCAACTTTCTAAGTTTCTCACCTATGCGGTGCTAGCTATTGCTGTTGTCACCTTTGGTGTTTCAGTCTTTGTTCGTGGCGGGTCACCATTGGGTTCTCTCATGACGGCTGTTGCTCTAGCAGTTGCAGCGATTCCAGAAGGTCTACCCGCAGTTGTGACAATCATTTTGTCTATGGGAACTCAAGTGTTGGCTAAACGCCACTCAATTGTTCGTAAACTTCCGGCAGTAGAAACCCTAGGGTCAACCGAAATTATCGCTTCTGATAAAACGGGAACTCTTACCATGAACCAGATGACGGTTGAAAAGGTGTATACTAATGGTCAGATACTAGACGCTGTTTTTGATTTTGACCATTCAAATACAGCCCTTCGCATCATGAACTTTGCTAATGACACAAAGGTTGATCGTTCTGGTAAATTAATTGGAGATCCAACAGAAACCGCCTTGGTGCAGTTTGGACTTGACCATGGCTTTGATGTACGGGAAATCCTTAAATCAGAACCACGTGTGGGTGAATTACCTTTTGATTCAGACCGTAAATTGATGTCTACAATTCATAAAATAGCAGATGACAAGTTTTTAGTTGCTGTTAAGGGTGCTCCAGATCAGTTGCTAAAACGTGTAACGCAAATTGAAGAAAATGGGCAGATTCGTCCCATCACTGAGGCTGATAAAGAAACAATTCTCGCTACCAACCGCAACCTCGCTAAGCAAGCCCTCCGTGTGCTTATGATGGCTTATAAGTATGAGTCTGTTATTCCTAAACTTGAAACAGAACTTGTTGAAAATAACCTAGTCTTCTCTGGTTTGGTTGGTATGATTGACCCAGAACGTCCTGAGGCAGCAGAAGCTGTTCGAGTGGCTAAAGAGGCTGGCATTCGACCAATCATGATTACCGGAGATCATCAAGATACAGCAGAAGCGATTGCTAAGCGACTTGGGATTATTGATCCAGAGGATGTAGAAGATCATGTCTTTACAGGTGCTGAGCTGAACGAAATGACAGATGAGGAATTTCAAAAGGTCTTCAAACAATATTCTGTTTATGCCCGTGTATCACCAGAACATAAAGTTCGTATTGTTAAAGCTTGGCAAAATGAAGGCAAGGTTGTTGCCATGACAGGTGATGGCGTAAACGATGCCCCTTCTCTAAAAACAGCTGATATCGGTATTGGCATGGGGATTACAGGGACAGAAGTTTCTAAAGGTGCCTCTGATATGGTCCTTGCAGATGATAACTTTGCCACTATTATTGTCGCTGTTGAAGAAGGACGTAAGGTCTTCTCAAACATTCAAAAAACGATTCAATACTTACTTTCAGCTAATACAGCTGAGGTTCTCTGTATCTTCTTAGCTACTCTATTTGGTTGGGATGTGCTTGAGCCCGTTCATCTTCTGTGGATCAACTTAGTTACGGATACCCTACCAGCCATTGCTCTTGGTATGGAACCTGCCGAACCTGGTGCCATGACCCACAAACCACGTGGACGTAATTCAAGCTTCTTTTCAGGAGGAGTTCTTGGAGCAGTTATTTATCAGGGAATTCTCCAAGCAGCGCTGGTACTAGGAGTTTACGGCTATGCAATTGCTAACCCTGTTCATGCAGCTTATAATGAAATTCATGCTGATGCTTTGACTATGGCCTATGCCACGCTTGGGATGATTCAACTGGTTCATGCCTTTAACGTTAAGTCTGTTTATCAATCCATCTTTACAGTAGGGCCGTTTAAGAACAAGAGCTTTAACTTAGCTATTTTAGGCTCACTAGTCCTCTTACTAGCTACCTTGACGGTGCCCTTCTTAGAGAAAATCTTCCATGTGTCCCACTTAGATTCTTCTCAATGGTTAGTTGTTCTGATTGGTAGTTTTGCCATGCTTGTCTTGGTTGAAATTATCAAGTTTATCCAACGTCTACTGGGATATAATAAAAAAGCAATCTAAAACGAAAAATTCAGAGGAACACCTGATTCAAATAAAAGACAAATGCGTCAATCGGACGCATTTGTCTTTTTCTCATTTTTTAAAATAATTTACTTAGCAGAGGGGTAAGTATCCAGAATGGTTAAGGCATTTCGGAATTCTGTTGCTAGGTGTTGTGTCTTATAACGACGGTAGGCATCTAGATTTTTAACAGCATGGTAACGTTTGCTGAGATTCCACGTACCTGTAGGATTGTACTCTGGGTTTTGATTGACAAAGTTAATGGTCAAATCCCATTCACGGATATAACCTAGAGGTCTGGAATGATAAGCAATCTGATCAATGATTTTGGTGCCATAGGAACGGTGGGCGTGGCCAAAGACAACATCTGTCACACCATATCTGTAAAAGATCTCATGAAAGCGCTGGCTGCCAAGGAAAGCATTAAAGGGCTGAAACTTTGGGTGGGTGAGGGTGAAGTGGTGGTGGGGCACGAAATGCATGGCAACAACAATGGGGCCAGAGAGTCTACTCAACTCCCTTTCTAGTCGTTGGCAGATGACTTGGGTCAAGTCTTTATCGTTCAAGGGGCGTTTGAGGCGACGATCAAACCAGAAAGTCTCTTTAAATAAGCTGTTTTCCCGTTCGGATTTGTCAGGATAAAAGGAGTAATCATACCACCCATGAAAAGCGAGGAGGGTCAGTTCTCCTAGTTGGTAGGTCTTAAAATCAAGGTGGTCGATAACTTCCTCTGATAAGTCCAACATATCATGGTTTCCCAGATTATAGGTTAAGGTGAGTTTTTCTCCTATTTTGTCATAAAAAGGTAGGCCTGTCTCGTAAAAGTGATTGGCAGTATCTCCAGCAATATGCAGCCAATCAATGTTTTCAGACTCTAGAATGTCTAAGAGGGTTTGAATTTCAAAATCGGTAAATTGGTTACTGTCAATGTGAAGGTCACTCATCAGGGCTAGTTTTGTCATGCTATCAGTATAGCAAAAAAAACCTTAAAAGGTAAAAAGAAAATCGTGTCTTCCGTCTACAAATGCAGCTAATCGAAAAAGCACCTCAACTCTTAGTTTCCCTAAGAGTTGAGGTGCAAGTGTTCATAACACATTTATTAGAGAAGTAGACTAAGATTAGCCTTTTTTCTCAAGAAGCGCTTTGATATCTGCCAAGAGTTCAATTTCAGTTGGACCAGCCTCTTCTTCGGCTTCTTCTTCAGTTTTCTTAGCAAGAGACTGAGCTTTCTCAATCGCTTTGACAACGAAGAAGAGTGACGTTCCAACGATGAGGAAGTTTACGACAGCATTGATGAAGTTACCAATCTTAATTGCTCCGAAAGTGATTTGAGAGAAATCAGGTTGACCAAAAATCATACCAATAATTGGGGTTAAGACATCAGCTACCAATGACGTGATGATTGCTCCAAAAGCAGCACCAATGATTACGGCAACTGCCAAATCCACAATATTACCACGCATCAAAAATGCTTTAAGTTCCTTTAACATATTTAGTTAAATCCTTTCTAAATTGTCCTGTTTTCATTATAACTCAGTCTTAAGACGGATGCAAGGGTTTTGACTAAAATTTAGTTTACTTTTTCATAAAGAAGAGGTATAATGGGAATGATATTATGTGCTCAGAGTCTCTAGTTTTTAAGGGGGTGATAAGATGATTGATAAGGACTTGATTACAGACATTAAAAACAGTGTCAATATTGTCGATATTATCGGTGAGGTTATCAATTTAACCAAATCTGGTCGAAATTTCCTAGGCCTCTGTCCCTTTCATGGAGAGAAAACGCCCTCCTTTAATGTTGTTGAAGATAAGCAGTTTTATCATTGTTTTGGCTGTGGCAAATCAGGCGATGTTTTTAAATTTATTGAAGAATATCAAGGTGTAAGCTTTATTGAGAGTGTGGCAACCATTGCTGAACGAACAGGCATTGCCCTCAATCAAGACGTGATGCAACCTAAAGCTAAGGTAGTCAGTCCTCATCAAAGCCTCTACGATGTCCATCAGGCGGCTGCAGATCTTTATCACACCATATTGATGACCACTAAACTGGGGGAAAAAGCTAGAGCTTATCTCCACGACCGTGGGTTATCAGATGATATCATTAAGCACTTCCATTTAGGTTTGGCACCAAAGGAAGAAAACTACCTTTATCAGACCTTATCTCAGACATTTGATGAGCAAACCCTTCTTAACTCGGCGCTTTTCAATCCCAGTGAAAACCAGATGGTTTATGATGCCTTTCAAAATCGCATCACCTTCCCTCTGACAGATGAATATGGACGGGTTATTGCTTTTTCAGGTCGTATTTGGACGGAAGAAGATGAAGGAGCTCAACTTGCTAAGTATAAAAATAGCAGGGCTAGCCTTATCTTCAATAAAAGCTATGAACTTTACCATCTTGATCAGGCCAAAGCTAGTATCAAGAAGCAGCACGAAGTCTATCTCATGGAAGGCTTTATGGATGTTATCGCTGCCTATCGTTCGGGGATTTCTAATGCTGTGGCTTCTATGGGGACAGCATTAACGCCAGAACATGTGCAGCACTTATCGCAGTTTACGAAGAAGCTTGTTATTGTTTATGATGGGGATAAGGCAGGTCAAGCTGCATCAGCTAAAGCTTTGGATAACCTGAAGGGGTTCTCTGTAGAATTGGTACGTCTGCCAGATCAGATGGATCCTGATGAATTTTTGCAAAAAAATTCTGAAGAAGACCTCAAGAAATTTCTAACAAGTCATCGAATAAGTCAAGTAGAGTTCTTGATACAGTATCTCAAACCTGAAAATATTGAAAATTTGCAAGCGCAAATTGCTTTTGTAGATGAGATTGCAAAGATTATTGCTCAAACACCATCAATCACAGCTCAAGATACCTATGCCCATAAAGTGGCAGACATTTTGCCAGATTTCACCTATGAACAAGTGGAATCGGCGATCAATCAAGTTAGGACTAATGGACGTAAGCAAAGTCCAGCACCTCCCCCCTTGATGCCGCCTCTAAACGATAGAGAGTTTTCTCGTGCCAAACAACTACCAACTCTTCTTCGAGTGGAAAACCACCTGTTTAATCGAATGGTCAACCACCCTTTTGTCCTTAATGATTATCGCTTGCGAGAGGCCTTCTCCTTTCAAACACCAGAGTTGCAAATTCTTTTCCAGTTTTTGAAAAAGGAAGGCAGTATTGACCCCTATGATTTAGCTCAATTAGACGAAAGGGTTCAACAGGCATGGTATCTGGCTATGGGAGAAGATCTGCCGGAAGAAATAGGGGTTAATGAACTGGCTGAAATTGAGCTTAGTAGAGAAAGAGAGATCCTTCGGCGAGAGAATCGCCGTATAAGTCAAAAAATACGCGAACAATCGCATACTGGTGATGAAGCGACAGTCTTAGCAGATGTTGAGCGGCTCATTGCCCAGAAAAGAAAAATGGAGTAATGCATGACAAACACTAAAAAAGAAGTGACAACCTTTGATATCCAAGTGGCAGAATACATTCGTAGTCGGAAAAAAGCTGGTACAGCAGTTGACGATGATATCAATAAGAAACTGATTGTCCCTTTTACATTAAAGGCAGATGCTATTGATGATTTGCTCCAGCGGATTCAAGAGTCAGGCATTGCTATCGTTGACAAAGAGGGTAGCCCTTCGGCTCGTGTTATGCAAACTGAGGAAGAAGTCGAACTTACCGACGAAGAGTTGTTAGGAAGCAACTCTGCAAAAGTCAATGACCCGGTTCGGATGTATCTTAAAGAGATTGGCGTGGTACAGCTACTGACCAATGAGGAAGAGCAAGAATTAGCAGTCTTGGTTGAGCAGGGAGATCCAGGAGCCAAGCAACGTTTAGCAGAAGCGAACCTGCGTTTGGTTGTCTCTATTGCAAAACGTTACGTTGGCCGAGGTATGCAGTTCCTAGATCTGATTCAGGAAGGAAACATAGGGCTGATGAAGGCCGTCGATAAATTTGACTACACCAAAGGCTTTAAATTTTCGACCTATGCGACTTGGTGGATTCGTCAAGCGATTACGCGTGCGATTGCAGATCAAGCACGGACCATTCGTATTCCCGTTCATATGGTGGAAACCATTAACAAGTTGGTTCGTGAGCAACGCAGTCTTTTGCAGGAACTAGGCCAAGACCCCACACCTGAGCAAATTGCTGATCGGATGGATATGACGCCTGATAAGGTTCGTGAGATTCTAAAGATTGCTCAAGAACCCGTATCCCTTGAGACCCCAATTGGCGAGGAAGACGACAGCCATCTTGGAGATTTTATTGAGGATGAAGTAATTGAGAGTCCAGAAGAATACACGACCCGTGTTGTCTTAAGAGAGCAATTAGATGAAGTGTTAGATACCCTAACAGATCGAGAAGAAAACGTTCTACGCCTACGCTTTGGTCTGGATGACGGAAAAATGCGAACCTTGGAAGATGTCGGTAAGGTCTTTAATGTGACCCGTGAGCGTATTCGTCAGATTGAAGCCAAGGCTTTACGCAAGCTTCGCCATCCGAGTCGTAGCAAACCTCTCCGTGATTTTATTGAAGATTAGATGGTAACCACATGTTTTGGAAAAGTAAAGGAGAAAGGAATTCAGATGACCTATACAGATGAAGCCATTGCGCACATTAAAGAGAAGATCTTTGAGGCCCTAGAACTGGTAATCGATCCTGAATTGGGAATTGACATCATTAATCTGGGCTTGATTTATGATATTCGTTTTGAAGAAGGCAAAGCAGACATTGACATGACCTTGACGACCATGGGCTGTCCTTTGGCAGATCTGTTGACAGATCAGGTTCACGATGTCCTAAAGGATGTTGAAGAAGTTACAGAAGTAGAAGTGCATCTGGTCTGGTCGCCTGCTTGGACTGTTGAAAAAATGAGCCGTTATGCCAGAATTGCTTTAGGGATTCGTTGATGGTATCAGAGACCTA
>DIXV01000023.1:17048-35218 GCA_002436115.1 Streptococcus sp. UBA6071
AGTCATAAAAATGAAGTTGACCATGTAACGTCAAACGGCTCCTGCCTTATCAGGAGGAGTGCTGCAATGGCGTGGTCTGCTTTTACCCTTTATTGAGTGGCTGTGGACTTTAGGCTCTTGTTTGCTATCCCAATTTACATCCCCTGATTTGGGGGTTTTGGCTTGTCAAAGTAGGATGTTTTTGGTAAACTGATAAAGGTTGCCGCTCTTAGTGTAATGGATATCACGTAAGATTCCGGTTCTTGAGATGGGGGTTCGATTCCCTCAGAGCGGAAAAAAATAGAAGGGTCAAAACCTTTTTGTTGCTAGACTCCCCTTACAGTGGACAGTGAAAATAAGATTCACTAAGACCACACGGGGAGTTTTCTCATGCCCAAAAAGGGTCAAAATCACTAGAAGCGTAACTAGAAGTTCCTTCCTTAGCGTTAAACTAGCGCAGAATCAAGTGGTGATGAAAGCATACGAGCCATCGTATGTTTAGTAATGCTTGCTGTATATCGCATGAATGCAATAATGGAGTAGTTGTCCAATTTACGCTAACTGTCGGGATCTAGCGGGGTGTTAGAGTTTATCACTGATTAGAAGGAGGTGTCTAGGGACACTTTTTCTGTTCCTTGATTTTCCAAAGGCCTTACATGTTGAAAGTAGAGAGTGATTGTGCTCTTCCAATCATCAAAAGATTTTTAGGGTCAATTATTTGAAGCTTCAAACAAAAAATGGTAGAGTAATAAATAGACAATATGAAGAAAGGAAATATCATGTCTTTTTGGGTTTATTTATCAGCAACTTTAGTTGCATTAGAATTTTTCTACATCCTTTATTTGGAAACATTTGCAACAACATCGGTGGCTACTTCTCGAGTCTTTTCTATGGAAAAGGAAGAACTAGAGCGTCCATCGGTCAATACGCTCTTTAAAAATCAAGGGGTTTACAATGGTTTAATTGGCCTGCTTATTTTAGTTGCTTTGTTTCTTGTACCAAGTATCGCTTGGTTAAGGATTTTGATGGGCTACATCATTGCAGTTGCCCTCTACGGAGGCCTAACCAGTGATCCCAAAATTATTATTAAGCAAGGGGGATTAGCCTTACTCACCCTTGTTCTCTCTTATTTCTAAGTTCTCGCAAAACTTTCCTATCTTTTTAAGGTGTTTTCTTGACAAATAAGACTGAAAATTATATCATATTAGTAATTGAGAAACATCGAAAGGAAAAAGTCAAATGCTCTTCCCAATAACATCTACTTTGTTGTTGCGACGAATGGACTAGTGCACAAGCATTAGTCCTGTTTGGCTTACCAAGCGGGCAAAAAACATCTCGCTTGGTTCTCCGCGAGATGTTTTTATTTTATTTTAAATCATAAAAGGTGGTATCTTATGCACAAAGTAGAATTTCTCGACACAACGCTTCGTGATGGTGAACAGACACCAGGCGTTAACTTTTCCATAAAAGAAAAGGTTGCGATTGCGAAACAATTGGAAAAGTGGGGCATTTCGTCAATTGAAGCAGGTTTTCCAGCAGCTAGTCCAGACTCTTTCGAGGCTGTGAAGCAAATTGCTGCCACTATGACAACAACGGCTGTATCGGGGCTTGCTCGATCGGTTAAATCAGATATTGATGCTTGTTATGCTGCCCTCAAAGATGCAAAATTTCCGCAATGCCATGTTTTTATCGCAACTAGCCCTATTCATCGGGAATACAAATTAAAGAAATCTAAAGAAGAAATCCTTGCGATCATCAGAGAACACGTTTCTTACGCCCGTTCCTTCTTTGATGTGGTTGAATTTTCACCAGAAGATGCGACACGAACAGAATTGGACTTCCTCCTTCAAGTAGTGCAGACTGCTGTGGATGCCGGTGCTACTTATATCAATATTCCTGATACAGTTGGGTTTACCACACCGAGGGAATATGGTCATATATTTGACTACCTTATTAAGAATGTTCGCTCATCTCATCGGGTTATTTTCAGCCCTCATTGTCACGATGATCTTGGTATGGCGACTGCTAACACCCTTGCTGCTATTAAAGCAGGTGCCGGTCGTGTGGAAGGGACAGTCAATGGTATTGGTGAGCGTGCAGGGAATGTGGCTCTTGAAGAAGTTGCAGTAGCTTTGAAGATTAGAGAAGACTATTTTCAGGCAAGTTCAGCTATTGTTTTGAAGGAAACGCTGAACACTTCTGATATGATTTCTCGCTATTCGGGGATTCCTATTCCTAAAAATAAGGCTGTGGTTGGTGGGAATGCTTTCTCTCACGAATCTGGAATTCATCAAGATGGTGTTCTTAAAAACCCACTCACTTATGAAATTATCACACCTGAACTTGTTGGTGTTAAGAAAAATTCGCTACCATTAGGTAAACTGTCGGGCCGTCATGCCTTTGTTGAAAAACTAAAAGACCTTGGCTTGGAATTTGAAGAGGCAGAATTGCAGGCACTTTTTGCCAAATTTAAAGCTCTGGCAGATAAAAAACATGACATCACCGATGCAGATATTGCAGCACTTGTTGCGGGAAGTGAAATTGATAATGCAGAAGGCATACACTTTAAAGATCTTAAAGTAAGTTCGCATTTGGATGGCACTATTACTGCGGATGTTATCCTACTTAATGGCGCTGCTGAGGAGATTCAGGTGATTGCGAATGGAAAAGGTTCCGTTGAAGCGATTTTCAATGCGGTTGATAAGTTCTTTAATCAGACGGTTAAACTTTTAAGTTATAGCATTGATGCAGTAACAGATGGTATTGATGCCCAAGCACGTGTGCTTGTTACGGTTGAAAATGTGGATACAAATAGTATTTTCAATGCTTCAGGACTTGACTTTGATGTTCTGAAAGCTAGTGCCATAGCCTATATCAATGCCAATGCCTTTGTCCAAAAAGAAAATGCTGGTGAAATAGGAGAAAAACTTTCAGAACACGACTATCCCAACAAGGAGGAGTAGAAAATGAGCAAAAAAATTGTAAGTCTTGCTGGAGATGGTATTGGACCTGAGATTATGGCAGCTGGTCTAGAAGTCTTGGAGCATGTCGCTAAAAAGGTCAATTTTGATTACCAAATGATTGCCAAGCCTTTCGGTGGTGCAGGAATTGATTTGGTAGGTCATCCATTGCCAGACGAAACACTTGAGGCCGCCAAGGCTGCAGATGCTGTTTTACTAGCAGCGATTGGTAGCCCTCAATACGATAATGCTCCCATCCGTCCAGAACAGGGACTTCTGGCAATCCGAAAAGCCCTCAATCTTTTTGCTAATATTCGTCCTGTTAAAATTTTTGATGCCCTTAAGCACCTGTCTCCTCTCAAGGAAGAAAGGATTCAAGGAGTGGACTTCGTGGTGGTCAGAGAATTAGTAGGTGGTATTTACTTCGGGGAGCATCGTTTGGAGGAAACTAGCGCTCGTGATGTCAATGATTATTCGGATGAGGAAATAAGGCGTATCATGCATAAGGCATTTGAGTTGGCGCGTGGTCGTGGGAAGAAAGTGACTAGCATTGACAAGCAAAATGTTCTTGCCACTTCAAAACTCTGGCGCCAAGTAGCAGATGATGTTGCGAAAGCTTACCCAGACGTGACCTTAGAACATCAACTAGTTGATAGTGCTGCCATGCTAATGATTACAAACCCAACTCGCTTTGATGTCATTGTGACAGAAAACCTCTTTGGGGATATTTTATCTGACGAAGCTTCTGTTTTACCTGGAACTTTGGGGGTGATGCCATCTGCTAGTCACTCAGAAGGTGGGCCTAGTCTCTACGAACCAATTCATGGTTCCGCTCCAGACATTGCTGGCAAAGGTATTGCCAATCCCATCTCCATGATCTTATCAGTAGCTATGATGCTTAGAGATTCCTTTGGTGAGCTTGCTGGTGCTGAGATGATTGAAGATGCTGTCGCTAAGACCTTGGCTCAGGGGATTTTTACAAAAGATCTTGGTGACAATGCCACAACAGCTGAGATGACAGCTAGTATTATTGGAAACTTATGATGATGACGTATTATGTAGGGATTCTCTTCCTTTGGAATCTATTGACCTTTGTCATGTATGCTCTTGATAAGAGAAGGGCGATCAAAAACCAGTGGCGGATTTCTGAGAAAATGCTTCTTTTCATGAGCCTCTGTTTAGGTGGTTTTGGGGCTTTGCTGGCAGGTAAGCTCTTGCGCCATAAGACGAAGAAATGGTATTTTGTAGTGAGCTGGTATGTGGGAGTGGCTCTCACGGTGTTGGTCACTTACTTACTTTGGAGAATAAAATGAGTGGAAAATCAATTTTTGACAAATTATGGGACAGGCATGTCATCACTGGAAAAGAGGGGGAACCTCAGCTGATGTATGTGGATCAGCACTATATTCATGAAGTTACTAGCCCCCAAGCCTTTGATGGCTTACGTGAGGCAGGCAGACAGGTTCGAAGACCTGATTTGACCTTCGGCACCTTCGACCATAATGTCCCAACTGTAAATATCTATGATATCCGTGATGTGATTTCTAAGGCACAAATGGATGCTTTAACCAGAAATGTGGCGGAATTTGGTATTGAAAATGCAGCTCATGGTTCAGAAAATCAGGGGATTGTACATATGGTGGGTCCTGAAACGGGGAAGACTCAACCTGGGAAGTTTATCGTTTGTGGAGATAGCCATACAGCCACACACGGGGCTTTTGGGGCGATTGCCTTTGGAATTGGCACCAGTGAGGTCGAGCATGTCTTTGCAACGCAGACAATTTGGCAAGTAAAACCCAAGCGTATGCTGGTTGAGTTTACAGGGCAACCTAAAAAAGGTGTTTACTCAAAGGACTACATCATGGCCTTAATTGCCCAATACGGTGTTGCTTGTGGGGTTGGTTATGTTGTCGAGTATGCAGGGGAAGCTATCAGCCATCTAGGTATGGAAGAACGCATGACGATTTGCAACATGTCTATTGAATTTGGATCCAAGATGGGCATCATGAATCCTGATCAAAAGACATTTGATTATGTCAAAGGACGGCCAGGAGCACCAGCTGATTTCCAAGCAGCAGTAGCTGACTGGAAAGGCTTGGTCTCAGACTCGGATGTTCACTATGATAAAGTCATTCGCATGGATGTCTCTGAATTGGCTCCCATGGTGACTTGGGGAACAAATCCTTCTATGGGGGTTTCTTTTGATGAGACTTTTCCAGAGGTTCGTGACATGAACGATGAGAGAGCTTACGGCTATATGAACCTCAAGCCGGGCCAAAAACCTGCGGATATTGAACTGGGCTATGTTTTCCTTGGGTCCTGTACGAATGCTCGGTTGAGTGATTTAAAGCTAGCGGCTAGGTTTGTTAAAGGGAAACAAATTGCCCCTAATATGACAGCTATCGTCGTACCTGGCAGCCGTCCGGTTAAACGAGCAGCTGAAAAGCTGGGACTAGATAAAGTCTTTCAAGACGCTGGATTTGAGTGGCGAGATCCGGGGTGTTCAATGTGCCTAGGAATGAATCCAGACAAGGTTCCAGAGGGCATACATTGTGCTTCAACTAGCAATCGTAACTTTGAAGACCGTCAAGGGTTTGGTGCTAAAACCCATCTCTGTAGCCCAGCAATGGCTGCCGCTGCCGCTATTGCAGGTCGTTTTGTAGATATTCGTCAACTGCCAGAAGTGTTTGAAACTTAGGGGGGAATTATGGAAAAATTTACCATTTATACAGGAACAACCGTTCCACTCATGAATGATAATATCGACACTGATCAACTTTTGCCCAAGCAATTTCTCAAATTGATTGATAAAAAGGGCTTTGGCAAATACCTCCTCTATGCATGGCGTTATTTAGATGACAATTATACTGAAAATCCTGACTTTATCCTCAACCAAAAAGAATACCGTCAAGCAACTATTCTGATTACAGGGGATAATTTTGGGGCAGGTTCTTCTCGGGAACATGCCGCTTGGGCATTGGCCGACTACGGCTTTCGTGTTATTGTTGCAGGTTCATTTGGTGACATTCACTACAACAATGATCTAAATAATGGGATTCTTCCGATTGTCCAACCCTTAGATGTGCGTCAGAAACTGGCAAGTCTTAAGCCGACAGATGAGGTGACCGTTGACTTGTTTAAGCAGAAGCTTATCTCGCCTCTTGGCGAATTCACTTTTGAGATAGAAGCCGACTGGAAAAATAAACTTCTTAATGGTTTGGATGATATCGGTGTCACACTTCAATACGAAGAATTGATAACCGAATACGAAAAGAATCGCCCTGCCTATTGGAGGTAGAGGATTACAGACGAAGGTTTTTAGTGCAGCACAAAATAGTATACGTTTAATAGATTCACCACTAGACCTCCGTCTAGAGGTGGATTTTTTTGAGATTTCTCAATAAAATTAAGGTATTTTCAGAAGAATTTGCTATAATAAAGGTAGCTTATCAAGAAAGAGGTTCTATATGTCACAATTTATTTATCTTAGTCGCTCTAATAGAGCTACAGGCTGTGGGTGTCTTCTTTTAGTTATCCTTCTAACCATCTTTCTAATTAGCCTCTTATCGAAGCTAGTTTGGTATTTCTTACCTCTAATCATTGCAGGATTCGTTGGTTTTGGTGTTTATAGGTGGTTGATGGGAAATAGGGATTCGGTAAAGAGAGATGACAATCCTTTTTATGATACCTACAAAGAAGACGAAACCGTTGTCAAACCCAATCGTCGTCCGATTAAACAAGCAGAGGTGATTGATGAGGATGACTGATAGTGAAGGTGCCCTAGACCATAGGGAGAAAAGGGATTGTTTGTCAACTGCTAGATAGGTTCCTAGAGGGAGATGGATATCCACGTAAGGTTATGGGGGAGGTGTTACGAGGAAGTTGAATCGATTCATTGGCTACTTGCTCAGAAGAGATGAAGGGTGTCAGAGGAAAAACTTTCTCCTCATGGAGAACTGTGCCAATGACTAACACACAAAGGAATAAAGGAGTTTTCGATTATGAAAAAAATTATTAACGATCCAAGTCAGGTGGTCACTGAAATGCTTGACGGTCTTGCCTATGTGCATTCTGATCTGATTCATAGAGTGGAACATTATGACATTATCGCAAAAAACACTGAGAAAACAGGGAAAGTGGCTATTATTTCTGGTGGAGGGAGTGGGCATGAGCCTTCGCATGCCGGTTTTGTAGGAGATGGGATGCTCTCGGCTGCAATTTGTGGGGCTGTCTTCACTTCTCCTACTCCAGATCAAGTGTTAGAAGCCATTAAAGAAGCTGATGAAGGTGCAGGTGTTTTCATGGTCATCAAAAACTATTCTGGTGATATCATGAACTTTGAAATGGCACAAGATATGGCCGAAATGGAAGGGATCGAAGTTGCGAGTGTTGTTGTTGATGATGATATCGCAGTGGAAGATAGCCTTTATACACAGGGGCGTCGTGGAGTTGCTGGGACAATTTTAGTTCATAAAATTTTAGGGGATGCGGCAAGAGCTGGGCAATCCTTAAGTGAGATTAAGGCCCTATCTCAGCAGTTAGTGCCTCATATTCATACGGTTGGTTTGGCATTGAGTGGTGCAACGGTTCCTGAAGTCGGCAAACCAGGATTTGTTCTTGCTGACGATGCTATTGAGTTTGGGATCGGTATCCATGGCGAGCCCGGCTATCGGCGAGAAAAAATGCAGCCATCAAAAGCTTTAGCTGAGGAACTGGTGACAAAGCTAATTGGCTCAATTGAGGTGCAAACAGGTGATCAGTTTGGCATCTTGATCAATGGGATGGGAGCAACTCCTTTAATGGAGCAATATATTTTTGCGAATGACCTTAAGGTTTTATTAGAAAAGCAAGGGATTCAAGTTGTTTATAAAAAACTTGGTAATTATATGACAGCACTTGATATGGCAGGTGTTTCGCTGACATTAATAAAGTTAGCTGACCCAACTTGGTTAGAATCGTTGTCAAGTCCAGTACAGACGATAGCGTGGTAAAAGAAAGGAGCAGGGGATGCAAGTAGAAGTCGCTGAAAAATGGATGCACCTATTTCATGACAAAATCCAACAGAACAAGGACTATTTATCAGAACTTGACACACCAATCGGTGATGGCGACCATGGGGCTAATATGGCACGTGGGATGACTGCTGTCGTTGAAATGATTAAGGCAAGTGTATTTGAGTCTTCGGCTGATCTTTTTAAACAGGTGTCAATGCAACTCATTAGCAAGGTAGGAGGAGCTTCGGGACCTCTTTATGGCTCAGCATTCATGGGAATTGCAAAGGCGGAGCAATTGGGTGGAACACTAGAGGCTGCTCTCAAGGCTGGAATTGAACTGATTCAAAAGCGTGGCAAAGCTGAGGAAGATGAAAAAACAATGCTTGATGTCTGGTTGCCTGTTTTAAAGGACATCCATTCCAATCAACTGACCAAAGAAAAGATTAGAGAGCATGTTGAGAGGACAAAAGACATGAAAGCAACCAAAGGACGGGCTTCTTATCTTGGAGATCGTTCCATTGGTCATATTGATCCAGGCGCCTATTCATCAGGCCTATTGTTTGAAGCCCTTGTAGAAGCGGAGGCTCTCTAATGTCAGCTATTGGAATTGTTGTCGTTTCGCATTCAGCAAAGATTGCTCAAGGCATCAACGATCTGGTCAGCGAAGTTGCAAAAGATGTTTCTTTAACTTTTGTTGGTGGGACAAAAGAAGGAGGTCTAGGGACAAGCTTTGACCAAGTGCAGGAAATCGTGGAACAAAACACGTGTCCCATTCTCCTGGCCTTTTATGATTTAGGTTCTGCTAAGATGAACCTAGAGATGGTTTCTGACTTTTCGGATAAGGAAATTACTGTTAATCATGTTCCTATCGTGGAGGGGACTTACACAGCTGCTGCCTTATTGCAAGCTGGTGCAGATTTAGAAGCGATTATGGAACAATTGAATGCCTTAATGATAAGGAAATAATAACCCCTATAACTCTTAAGGAATCAATAGGGACAGAAACCTAGATACAATAAGAAAACCCGTGCACCATTAGCCCCTTAAAGGGGATGGTGTACGGGTTTTCTTCAGGCATTTTTAGGTAAACTAGAGTGGTTCTATTTTGCTGTGATTAAGGCTTCAATGCTGTCCACAAGTTCAGCAATAAGTTGAGTATCCTTTAGTCCAGTCACCTCTTCAACGACCTCAATCAGCGGCTTTTGAGACAAGTCAGACTGTAGCTTCAGGCTTTGCTCATCATGAGAATCCTTATACGTAAAGACAAAAGCGACGGTCTTTAGTAAATTAGCATAAGGGAGTTGGCGTTCTTTTAATTCACGAATGGGACGAATGAAGCGCTCGTCGTAGCCAAGCTTTCGGATAGGTGTTCGTGCGACCCGCTCAATATCATCAACAATATAAGGGTTTTCAAAGCGGCTTATAATCACATCATGATAGTCGCGTAATTCTGCATCATCAAATCCCCATTTGGAAACTAAGAGCTGACGAATTTCGCCCAAGACAGCTTGGATCTGTGATCGGACAGCTTGTGTCTGCAAGGCTTCCAAGATAGTCTTTGCACCATAGTAGGCACCGATATAAGCTGAGGTCGCATGTCCAGAGTTAACAGAGAAGAGCTTGCGTTCGATAAAGGGTTCCAAATTGTCTTCGTAGTGAACATTTGCCAATCTAAGATCTGGATTTTTCATGCGTTTTGTTTCAACCACCCACTCATTAAAGGGTTCAACAACGACAAAGAGGGGGTCTTCATGAGATTGGGCAGGTACAATTCGATCTACAGCAGCGTTAGGAAAGCCGATATAGGTATCCAAGTATTCCAAATCATCTTTGTCAAGGTATTTGCAGACTTCTTCTTTCAGAAATTGGGAGCCTCCAATCATATTTTCACATGCTAAAATATCAATAGACTGAGTAGATGCCTTGGCCTTTCGTTCTTGAATCCCTTTAGCGATTAATTCGGCAATGAAAGGAAGAATATTTGGTCCGATAGCAGTTGTGATGATGTCGGTCTCAGCGACTGCTTTTATCACAGCCTGAGGATTTTCACGATTGTTGATTCCAGAAACGTCTCTGACATCAATGTGTGGTTTCCCCTCTTGGGCAATTTCAATGCTGTAGCAGTGGCGGTCATTGAGGGCTTTGATTAAGGTATCGTTAACATCAACAAAGGTAACGGCAAATCCATTGTTAAAAAGGATTTCTCCGATAAAACCACGACCGATGTTGCCGGCACCAAAGTGTAATGCTTGTTTCATGCTTGTCTCCTTGTTAAGGTGTGAGGGGCTTAGTTAAGCCATAGGCAAGAGTCACTCTCCTTTTGCGGAGCAGTCAACCTTTCAGGTTAGGGCTTTGAGGTGGACGGTTAGCAGAATGGGAGAGCGACTGGTTGTTGAGAAAGAATTATGGTTTCTTTGTGTTTGATTCATTTTGTTGAGGAGTAGACAGCTTAAAGAGAATTGGTTGTCTTTCCTTATTAGATGATTGCTATCTTTATGAGAATAGGTCTCAAAGCTCAAGGAGGCATAACATTGTTAGTCAACCTTGCTTAAAAGACTGATAATCTCATCTTCTGATTGGGCATCTGCCAGTTTGATAACATTGTCAACATCTGCACAGAAGATAGAAATGTTTTGGATAATCTGCAAGTGTTCATCACCGATACCTGCAATACCAAAGAGCACGGTGGCAATTTGGGGGGATTCTTCACTACCAAAATTAACACCTTTAGGTACTTGAACGACTGTAATACCTGATTTAAGGACATCTTTTTTGGCTTCATCAGTTCCATGAGGGATAGCGATAAAATTTCCCATATAAACAGAGAGGTCTTCGTTTCGCTGAAGCATAGCCTCCACATATTCAGGTTTAACGTAGCCAGCATCTCGGAGCAGATTGCCGCAGAAGCGAATAGCAGCTTCCTTGTTTTCAAAATGTTGGTTTAATTTGATTAGCGTTTTTTGAAATTCCATGTTAATTCTCCAATTTTTTGATTTTATCTGTAAAGATCTGATTTAAGAGGTGATAGAGGATTTCTCGATTACCTGTTTTGTAAATTTCCGTATAGAGATGGTTTTCGATAATGGATTGGCTGATAGCAGTCATAAGCTCTTGAATTTCTTTGCTCTCGTCCTTTCGAGTCAACATGAGCAACATGCGACTCACCTCTTCAATTTGATGATTCATTGATAAGGCAGTAACAGGCTGGCGTAATTGAAAAATCATAAAACAAGGGTGGCTGACATGCTGTGATTGGGCATGTAAAAGAGCAAGATTGGTATCGGGTATGGCAAGGGGGCTAACTTTGAAGCGCTCTAGAAGTTTATGGGAGAGTCGCTGTTTATCGGTCACATTGTCTAAGGTTTCCAATAGGCTAGAGACCGTTTCGTCAAAGGTTTCAGGATTATCGATCTGCCTAAGGCTAAAATGCGTCAGGAGTTCTTGAGCTGCTAGGATATAATTCTGAGGGCTGGACTGGGTTTGATTGGGTAAGTCCTCTCTCACCATAATCGGGCGGTTGGCTTGAACCTCTTGAAGTTTTTCTTGCAGTTGCATAATTTCTTTAGCATCAGGATAAACGGAGACCAGTTGAATATTAGGATCTTGCATAGGTCTGGTTGATAGGATACAGTCGTAAGCAAGGTCATCCGTTTGCTGGTATTGGAAAAAATCCTTGATACTAATATGCTCTACAAAAGGAGCAATGGATTTGATCCGTGTCACTAAAAGCTCACTGGTTAAGGGTCTTTCATTGGTCAGAAGAAGGAGGCGGATCGGGTAAATATCTGGACTTCGGCGTAAACTAGAGGCAAAGTGAAGACTAATCAGTTCATATTCGCTTTCCCTTTGCAGGTATTTCGGGAAAATATCTTGAACCAAGAGAGAGACAACACGGTGTAAATCATCGTTTTGCTGCAATGCCATATGGGTAACATTTGCCCCAAAGCTATCTGGAAAGATGATAGGAACTGCTAGATTCAAACGAATGTGATTGAATAAAAACTTAAAGAGTAGGCGATCTTTGGCAAAGTTAATTTTTGTATAAAGAGAGACTTTATCGATTAAATTTGACACATTGTAGAAAAAAGCACTGTCAAAATTTTCCTTAAAAAGAGGCGTATGTTGACGTTTGATGACGAATTCATCTAAAACACTCGCATAGTATAGGATTTCTTGGATATTATAAAACTCATTTGTCTCTTGAGCAAACTGACCATAAACCTTTTGGGAGAAATCTAGAGCTACCTTGCTGACATGGCTGTTTTTCCCATTAACGGGTTTCCAACCGGATAAGACAAGCAAAATGATGAAAAATTCACGCAGGTTAGCATCCATCTCAGGGAGATCTATTTGAAAAGTTTGAAAAATGGTTTTAGCACAGTTGAGTTTATGCTGATCCAAGATGTCAAAAGGGTGGTTGTCTGTTTTCCAAAAGTCTGAAATAGCAAGATTGTTGGTCAACAGAACAGCTAGAAACCGTCTGAGATTAGGACTCTCTTCAGCGATTCGATAGCCTTTTTGGCGAACAATGGTGATCTCAAAGTCTGATAATCTGCTTTCTATATCTGCAATATCTTGGATAATGGTCACGTTGCTCACCTGAAAGGCCTCTTGTAACCGTTCATTGGTCAACTCATCCGAAGCCATCAAAAGTTTATAAGTAATGAGGTTGAGGCGTTCATGCTGATCAAAGGTTTTCAGACTGGAAACACTTGTTACTTTTGTCAAGTCTCCAGAAAGAAAGTATTTGTTGTCCTCTTTTAAGACTTGAATGCCAGTTTCATTCAGGCTATCGGTTAATTCAGATAGGGTGCGGTAAACAGTCCGTTGTGAAACCTTTAAAATGTCTGAGATACTAGCAAGTGAAAGCTTCCCGAATTCTAGGAAAGCTTTCAATAATTGTTCTTCTCGTTTTGTTAATAGCATAAGACCATTATACTACTTTCTGGCGTATTTTACTTGTGCATTCTTGCGACCATCTTATCATATTCCGGTGTGGTCACGACACTATCTACAACGAGTATTTGTGCATTTGGCGCTGCCTGTTGAACATCTGCTTGTTGCGCGATAGTCGTCACCACCATGATATTTTTGGCATCAAACTCTTTTAAGTCTTCAAAAGAAGAGGTTGATACAGGGATTTTAATGCCCTTTGCCTTAAAGATAGCGCGTAAGGTTTCTTGCCCCATAGTGGCAGAGCCTTGAGAAAGGCCATGGGCAAAGACAACAGCATCAATATAGTTGAGGTCAATTTCAGTTGCTATAGCGGTGGTATCCTCGACCGTATTGTCGGTGGAAGGGACAGTGGTATTGGTCAGCTCAGCAACAATGGCATCATAGCGTGGTGATGTCAAGAAGTTATCAACGGATACATGGATAGCACGCGGTGTCTTTCCTTTGGCACGTGGTGTTAGTTCTTCCTGAGTGACGATGAGGGTTTTATCTGTATCCTGAAGATTAGAGATGGCTTGATTGCTGACAGGGATAGTAAGTCCAGCCTTCTTCACCTTGTCACGAAGGATGGATGCCCCCATAGCAGAGCTTCCCATACCGGCATCACAAGCGAAGATAATTTGAGCGACAGAATCTGTTGAGATATCAGCTGATATAGGTTTAGCAGTGGCTTGCCCCTTAGCTGTAGCTTTTGCAGCTTGTGTCGCAGCTTTTGCGGCTTCAAGAGAGTCGCCTTCCGATTTATCACCTTTGAGGATGATAGATGCGACAAGGAAAGATACGACTGCTGCCGAGATGACACCAGCGATTATAGCCAAGTAGCTTGCCCCACGTGGCACCATGCCAAGTATAGCGATAATAGAACCAGGAGAGGCTGGACCACCAAGACCTGCTCCAAAGAGTTGGAAAGTGAATGTCCCTGTTACCCCACCAGCAATGGCTGCTAGGAAGAGGGCAGGTTTCATCATCACATAGGGGAAGTAGATCTCATGGATACCACCAAAGAAGTGAATAACCATCGCCCCCCATGAGGAAGACTTGGCTGAACTTTTACCAAACATAGCAAAAGCAAATAAGATTCCAAGACCCGGTCCAGGGTTTGACTCCAAGAGAAAGAGGATAGACTTGCCAGCTTCAGTGACTTGCTCAGCACCTAGGGGTGTAAAGATACCGTGGTTAAGGGCGTTGTTAAGGAAGAGAACCTTTGCAGGTTCAATCAAGATATTTGCTAAGGGTAATAGCTTGACAGCTACGATAGCTTCAACACCATTTCCGATAGCTTCTGTCAGGGTTGCAACAACAGGCCCAATTAATTTGAAGGCCACTAAAAGAAGAGCAAATCCAATCAATCCAGCTGAGAAATTATTAACCAACATCTCAAATCCAGGACGAATTTTAGATTGGAAGGCTTGGTCAAACTTCTTAATAGCGTAGCCGCCGAGTGGTCCCATAATCATGGCGCCCACAAACATTGGAACAGTTGTTCCCGTAATGGCCCCCATCGTTGCGATTGCCCCAACGACTGCTCCACGCTGACCATAGATGGCGTAGCCGCCAGTATAGCCAATAAGAAGGGGTAATAGATAGGTGATAGACGGGTCAACAATTGTTGCAAATTCTTTGTTGGGCAACCAACCTGTCTTGATAAAGAGAGCTGTTAAAAACCCCCAAGCAATAAAAGCCCCAATATTGGGCATAACCATATTAGAAAGTGAGGTACCTAGCTTTTGGACCTTCACTTTCAATGATGAACCTTGTTGTTCCATTGTATTCCTCCTTAATCAAGCGATAAAGACGTTGCCAATTTACTAGAAAGAGAACCATTGAGCAGATAGATCTTTTAGACAAATCGACCAACTCAAGTGGTATCCCCTCCTGTTGAAATTGGAGAATCCGCGTATGATTATTTTGATACCTTTATCATATCATGCTTGACTTAGCAAGAAAACTCAAACTTTGGCAGAAGATTTTTGACATAAAAAAACGATTGGACAAGAAAAGTCCAATCGGTAGCAGTATTATTCAACAGTGACAGCCTTGGCTAAGTTACGTGGTTTATCAACATCAAGACCACGTTGGAGTGAGGCGTAGTAGGCAATCAACTGGGTTGGAATGACCATAGAAATGCTAGATAGGTAAGGGTGAACTTGATTGACAACAATATCATCACCGTCTTTAGCAGCATTTTCCTCAGCTACGATTAAAACATTAGCTCCACGAGCGGCGACTTCTTGGACATTGCCACGTGTATGGGCAGACACAACCTTATTATCAGAGATAAGAGCAAGAACAGGTGTCCCTTCTTCGATAAGAGAGATAGTTCCATGCTTCAATTCACCAGCAGCAAACCCTTCACACTGGATGTAAGAAATCTCTTTGAGTTTGAGTGAAGCTTCCATAGCAACGTAATAATCATTTCCTCGGCCAATATAGAAGGCATTTCGTGTCGTGCTAAGGAGTTTCTCAACTTTTTCCGCAATGCTGTCCTTTTTAGAGAGAGTGGCTTCGATGGATTGTGCTACGAGAGATAACTCACGGACGAGATCAAATGTAAGGGCTTCTTTTTTACCATTTGCTTCACCAACTGCTTTTGAAAGAAATGCAAGTGCAGCAACTTGAGCGGTATAAGCCTTGGTTGAAGCAACCGCAATTTCTGGCCCTGCATGGAGGAGCATTGTATAGGTGGCTTCACGTGATAAGGTTGAACCAGGCACGTTGGTGACGGTTAAGCTAGGGATCCCCATAGCGTTTGCTTTAACCAAAACTTGTCGACTATCAGCAGTCTCGCCAGATTGGCTGAGCAAAATAAACATTGGTTTCTTGCTCAAAAGTGGCATATTATAGCCCCATTCTGAAGCAACGCCAAGCTCAACAGGTGTATCAGTCAATTGCTCAATCATTGATTTAGAAGCAAAGCCAGCATTGTAAGAGGTACCAGCAGCCAAAATATAAATACGATCAGCTTCTTGAACGGATTTAACAATAGCTGGGTCAATCACCATTTTATTGTCACTGTCAGCGTAGATGCTGATGAGCTTACGCATAACAGTTGGTTGCTCGTCAATCTCTTTGAGCATATAGTAAGGGTATGTGCCTTTACCAATATCTGATAGGTCAAGCTCGGCTGTGTAGCTATCTCGTTGGATAGGCGTACCATCGTAGTCCGTCACTTTTGCAGCATCCTTGGTTAAGACAACTAATTCTTTATCATGGATTTCCATGAATTCACTAGTTTCACGAATCATAGCCATGGCATCTGAACAAACCATATTGTAACCATCACCCAAACCAATTAAGAGAGGAGATTTGTTTTTAGCAACATAGATAGTATCAGGGTTTTGAGCATCCATCAGGGCAAAGGCATAAGAACCTTCAATGATATGTAGGGCTTTTTTAAAGGCCTCAAGAACATCATCCTTATCTTCTTCAACAAACTTGCCAATGAGATGCACAGCGATTTCGGTATCTGTTTGTCCTTTTAAATGATGACCAGGAAGAAATTCCTCTTTGATTTGTAGATAATTTTCAATAACCCCATTATGAACCAAAATAAAGCGTTCGGTTTCTGAACGATGAGGGTGCGCATTTTCTTCAGTTGCTTGTCCGTGAGTAGCCCAACGCGTATGACCGATACCAGCTGAACCGCTCACATCAATACCGATCTTAGCATGCAAATCTGCAATACGGCCAACCGATTTGACAAGGCGTCCTGTATTGACCCCATTAGCGACAAAAATACCTGCTGAGTCATAGCCACGATATTCTAATTTTTCAAGTCCCTGCATCAAGATATCTGTTGCATGTTTATTTCCGACAACGCCAACAATTCCACACATATATTTATTTCTCTGGCAAGTAAACTCACCAGCCTCCATTTCTTAAAGTTTCCTAAAATTGGTATAGTTTAGTTTTTTTCAAAAATCAGTAAAACCAGTATATGACTTTATTCTATAAATGTCAATAGAAAGATATAAGTAAAATTGGTATAGTCTAATGTGAAGCGAAACCTCTAATGCATTGGGAGGGAAATCCCTTCTCCTTGGGTAAGAAAAAAGACCTGGGAAAATGAATTCCTAGATCTCAATCCCTAGTTCCAAGTTTTTGGGCTTTTAGGGAAAATGGGTGGATTGATGAAGTCCGTGTGACAAAAACTTATCACATGATAAACATGGCATCACCAAAGCTGAAAAAGCGATACTCTTTTTCGACAGCATGTTGGTAGGCCTCTAAGATAAACTCACGTCCTGTAAAGGCTGCAACCAGCATAATTAAGGTCGACTTAGGCAGATGAAAATTCGTAGAAAAAGCATCAATAACTTTAAACTGATAGCCAGGCTTGATAAAGATCTTGGTCCAACCAGAGTCCGCTTGAATCTGACCATGAAACTTACTTCCAATAGTTTCTAGAGTGCGGATGGATGTTGTTCCCACAGCTATAATCCTACCACCAGAAGACTTGATTTCTCTGAGCGTAGAGGCTGCTTCTTCTGAGAGACTGTAAAATTCACTATGCATATCATGCTCATCAACAGTATCAACCGAGACGGGGCGGAAGGTTCCTAGGCCAACATGGAGGGTAAGTTCCACCAATTGAACCCCCTTATCTGCAATTTTCGCTAAGAGTTCTTCTGTAAAGTGGAGGCCAGCAGTTGGTGCCGCAGCAGAACCATTTTCTTTAGCGTAAACAGTCTGGTAACGCTCTTGATCTTCTAATTTTTCGTGGATATAAGGAGGTAAGGGCATCTCCCCTAAGGATTCCAAGACTTCAAGGAAAATCCCATCGTAGAGAAACTGAACAATGCGTCCACCGTGGTCGAGCTCTTTTTTGATGATGGCCTTTAAACGTCCATCGCCAAAGCTAATTTCAGTTCCAACTCGCAACCGCTTTGCAGGTTTAGCTAGAACCTCCCAATCATCCTCCTTTTCATTTTTAAGCAAGAGAATTTCTACATGCCCACCTGTTTCAGTTTTCTGGCCGTAGAGACGAGCAGGAAGAACACGGGTATTATTCATAACAAGGGCATCTCCAGGATTTAGTAAATCAAGAATGTGGTCGAAATGCTGGTCTTCTAACTGAGTGGTAGCACGATTTAACACTAAGAGACGAGAAGAATCCCGTTGTAAAAGAGGTGTTTGAGCGATGAGGTGTTCAGGTAAATAAAAATCAAAATCCGATGTATGCATAGTTACCCTCGAACAGATAAAAAGGAATAGACGAAGAAAAGAGCAATCAGAAGAGGAATGCTCATTAGCAAACTGCCAATGATAAGGGCAGCCAACCGCC
>DIXV01000004.1:0-3561 GCA_002436115.1 Streptococcus sp. UBA6071
CTTAGCAATCCGAAAAGGTGAAACGCTTGGTCTTGTTGGTGAATCAGGGTCTGGAAAGACGACATTGGGAAGGCTTATTCTAGGACTAGAAACAATCACTGGCGGGACTGTTACTTTTAAAGATAAGCCTATTCAAGAGCTTTTTAAGCAAGAAAAACGAGGGCTTGCGAGCCAACTTCAAATTATTTTTCAAGACCCTTATTCAGCTCTTAATCCAAGAATGACAGCTTTAGAGCTGGTACAAGAGCCTCTTTTAAAAGTTAATAAATCTGAAGCCAAGAAACGTGCGGTAGATATGCTAGCTCTTGTAGGTATTGAGGGTGATGCGGTCAATAAATTACCTAGAGAATTTTCAGGGGGGCAGCGTCAAAGAATTGGCATCGCTCGAGCAGTTGTCAATCATCCAGAATTTATCGTTTGTGATGAGCCTACGTCAGCATTAGATGTTTCTATTCAAGCTCAAATTTTGAAATTACTGATGAATTTGCAAAAAGAATTAAACTTGTCCTATCTCTTTATTTCTCATGATTTGTCTGTCATAAGGCATATCACTAATCGCATCGCTGTTTTGTATCGTGGAAAGTTAGTTGAGATTGCGCCAACAGAACATTTGTTTGAACACCCCCAACACGCTTACACAAAATACCTTTTAGCTGCTAATCCTGAATTAGATCCCAAACGTGCTAAAAGGAAATTATTAGATATGGATTATGGCGTCCAAGAATTCACGTTATCTGATCACCATGAGTGGCGAGAATTTGGGCCAGATCATTTTTACCGTGTAGAAGTGGAGGCTGAAAATGAGTAACATTATCGTTGGCATTTCAGCTAATGAAAAACCAGTTTCTGATAAGATCCCCATCATTCATATTTCCTCATCCAGAAATTTTGCGGACGGTACCAAAAAGGCAGGTGCCTTGCCATTTTATATTCCGATCAGTTCGCAAGAAGAGGCAAAACATTATATTGAGACCATTGATGCTCTCATTTTGACAGGTGGACAAGATGTTCACCCTAGCCTCTATCATCAAGAACAACTCACTGAAAAAAATGATTACAATCTTGAGCGTGACCATTTTGAATTGGCTTTGCTAACCTATGCTTTTCAAGCGAGAAAACCAATTTTAGCGGTCTGTCGTGGAATGCAGTTGTTAAATGTCTATTTTGGAGGCAGTCTCCATCAAGAAGTTGACAATCATTCTCAAGGTTTACCATTAAAACCAGTTCATACCATTTCTATTGATCCACAGAGTCACATGGCTGATTTATTTTCAGATGGTCATACAGTTAATTCTGTACACCATCAGACGATTGCAAAAGTAGGGAGAGACCTAATCGTGACAGCGCGTGATCCAAGAGACAATGTCGTTGAAGCACTAGAATTGCAAGGCTACCCTTTATTAGCTGTTCAATGGCATCCAGAATTTTTAATTGATGATGCGAGTAATCAGGCCTTATTTGATGACTTGGTTAGAATGGCATCAGCTCAAAAGAAAATTGAATAAAAGCGTCTAGAAATGTTCTAAACGCTTTTTTCAGTTTTAGTCGTGTCCTTCAACAGTTGCTAACCGATAAATGGCATCAATATATATTTCAAGCGATTTGAATAAATCGTTTAATTCAATAGACTCATTTGGTTGGTGTAGAGTCGCTGGACTGCCAAGAAAGGATGGTCCAAATGTAATGCCTCTCTCAAAAATACGACCATAGGTAAGTCCACCAATAGCAAGCGGTGGTGTTTGATCACCCGTATGTTTGCGATAAACATCAAGTAAGAGTTTTGTTTCTGGACTTTCTAAATCAGCATAACTAGGTTTTCGATGAGAAATTTCTTCTAAGGCAAATCCCTGAGACTGAGCCAATTTTTTGAACGTACTGAGATGGCTTTGGTAATCATAAGTGGCTGGATAGCGCAGGTTAAAACCAATTCTTATCTCCCCACCAGACAGTTTAATAAGCGCCAGATTATTGGTCACATCACCCAGTATTTGATCATGATAAGCTAATCCGATTGTTTTAGCAGAGCTATCACCAAAGAAATTCTGACGGATAAATGATAGGA
This sequence comes from Streptococcus sp. UBA6071, assembly GCA_002436115.1. GTDB lineage: Bacteria > Bacillota > Bacilli > Lactobacillales > Streptococcaceae > Streptococcus. The sequence goes on from DIXV01000004.1 coordinate 2,063, forward strand.
TTTTCTGTTCTTCTTGCCTAAGGTTCAAGTGACTTAGAAAATCAACTAGATGTAAGGCGGCATTAACACCGCGTTCTGGTCCTGCTGCATGAGCTGATTTTCCAAAAACTTCTAAAACCTGACGGCTTCCATCTTGCACAATCTTTCCTTCTAAATCAAAATGACTCAGATAATGATTAAAAGCAGTTGTCACATCTTTGCGAAGGTCCAACACAGCTTTGGCATAATCAGGAACAACATTATAAGCCGATCCACTGTCAAAGGACAGGAGTTGTTGAGAGTGATATGCTTGACTTAATTGAATGGAAGCAATCCCTTTTTCAGCATAGATCATTGGGAAAATACCGTCTGGAACAATACCAAAGTCAGGCATAGCTTCCTGCTTAAAATAGTGTTCAACACCTTGCCAATCATTTTCTTCGTCTGTTCCATAAATCAGTCTAATGCGTTGATTAAAGGTGTAACCAAGGTCTTTGAGAATCTTAACAGCATAATAAGCCATTAGTGCTGGACCTTTGTCATCAAGAGAGCCACGTGCGTAAAGTTTCCCATCTTTATAGGTAGGTTCAAATGGATCAGTCTCCCACTGACTAGCATCTGCTGGCACAACGTCAAGATGAGTTAAGATGCCTAAGCTCTTTTCTCCTTGCCCAATTTCGATGTGACCAGCGTAATGGTCAAGATTTTTTACTGTAAAACCATCACGCTGACCAAGCGATAGCATATAAGTCAAAGCGTCGTCAATATTTTTTCCGAATGGAGCTTTATCAGAAGCAGTCTTTAAATCTTTTACTGAGGCAATGCGTAAAAGTCCATCCAAGTCAGCTAGTAACTCTTTCTTATAGGGAGCAATGATTTCTGTCCAATTTGTCATGAGCAACCTCCTTTTGGTATTAGAACTATTTTACTGCAAACGGACTGGGATTGCTAGTTAATTGGGTATAAGTTTTAGTTATGATAAGCCATAAATAATAAAGATTATGCAAGCATAGTTAGAGGTGATACCATAATAACAACTTACATTTTGAGAGGTGAGGTATGGAAATTAAAAAATATATCCGTCTTGGTTTATCTGGCTTAGTTTTAATACTAGGCCTCACATTGGCTGCTTGCGGCGAGAAATCCTCAAGCCAGACTAGCGAGAATAAACGTAATACTGACACAATTACAGTTGTTGCAGCAACAGGAGGAAGTCCTAAGCCCTTTACTTATGAAGAAAATGGCGAATTGACTGGACAAAACATTGAACTATTGAAAGCTATTTTTAAAAAGTTGCCACAATATCAGTTAAAAATCGTTAAGACTGAATTTTCATCTATATTCTCTGGCTTAACGTCAGGGCGCCATCAGATAGGGGTTAATAATTTAGCCAAGAATGCGGAGCGTGAAAAAAATTACCTTTTTTCAGATCCCATATTTGTCAATTCCTATGTTGTGATTTACCAAAAAGATAATGCTGCTACAGCTGAAGCTGATTCATGGGATGATTTAGCAGGATT
>DIXV01000004.1:3704-11934 GCA_002436115.1 Streptococcus sp. UBA6071
TCATGGGATGATTTAGCAGGATTGTCAACGGTTGGTTCGATCGGCGTTAATTCCACAACTGCAATTGAGGATTACAATACGCATCATCCAGATCATCAAATTACACTCAATTATTCAGCCGAAGATTTGAAGTCTCAACTCGAAGGTGTTGAAAGTGGCAAGTATGATTTCTTAGTCATGGATAAGCCAATGTTTGAATACTATCAAAAGGAATATAACATGGATCTGGTTGAGAAAACAGTTAGTGGGGATTTGGCAAGTGATTTGCTTTCAGAACCATATAGCTATCTCATTTTCGCACAAGACCAAAAAGAGCTAGTTGATAACGTGAATGCTGCACTAAAAGAAGTGGTGGAAGACGGAACATCAAAAGCAATTAATGAGAAATACTTTGACGAAGATTATTCACCAACTTATGATGATTAGAATGGGGGAAGTAATGACATTTCCATATCAAATTGAAACAGACGCCAACAAGATAGATTATGCTCAAGTAACGACTGTCCTTCATAAAGCTGGTCTAGCTTCATCTACAGATGTTGAAAAGAATGAAAAAGCCTTTAAAAACAGTGATATTACGATTTTTATTAAAGATGGAGATAAGGTGATTGGTGTTGGTCGTGCCTTAACTGATTTTATTTCACAAGGTGCTATCTATAATATTGCTGTTGATTCTGATTATCAAGGTCAGCATATTGGGCATATTATTATCACGACCTTGCTAGAAAAACTAGAAGGTGTCAACATCATTCTCTACACCCATCCTCAGACCCTTACCTTGTATGAGAAATACGGCTTTAAGCGAAATAAAACAGCCTTCTCATACTTTAGTCAGGGTACGCCAGAGAGACTTAAATGGATGGTTGATGAAGGTTTCTTTTTACCTGATGGTTATCGCTTTGAAAGTGAAATTGGGAGGTATTGAAATCTTTGTTGTTAAGGAAAGCAGATAAGTCACATAGAATGCTTAAACAATACGGACTTAGAGTTAATGACCCTAACCATCTTTTCATGACTTAAACTAATAGAAAGTGGGTGTCTATGCCAACAGAATATGTCGAAAAAGAAATTGCTGATGATGGAAGCTTCAAACGTCAGAAAACACAGTTTACGACAGCATTTGGTCAAAACGGTCTTCCCGTTGAGAAAAATCGTTATCGCCTCTTAGTCTCTTATGCCTGCCCTTGGGCACATCGTCAATTGATTGCCTTGAAATTGCTCGGCTTGGATCGCTACATCTCAATTGGTGTTGTTGCCCCTATTCGTCCAAAGGTTGAAGGAACGGATTGGGCGTTCACATTAGATGAAGGTGAGAAAGATCCGATACTAGGGATACATTATTTGAGTGAGATGTATCTCTTGACGGATGCTGATTACCAGGGACGCTTTACGGTTCCAGCAGTTGTTGATTTAAAAACTAAAAAAGTGGTCAATAATGACTTTTTACATCTAGTTAGACACTGGGAAGTTGCTTGGAAAGAACTACATAAAGAGGCTGCACCTGACTTGTATCCGATAGAGTATGCTAAGGAAATTGACGAGTTAAACACCATTATTTATAAGGATATCAATAACGGTGTTTACAAGGCGGGTTTTGCAACTAGTCAGAAACCATATGAAGATGCCTTCGATAGATTATTTGAAAGACTTGATGAATTAGAAGAGCGGTTATCACACTCTCGCTATCTTTTTGGAGATAAGATTACGGATTCTGACATTAGATTATATGTTACCTTAGCTCGGTTTGATACTGCTTATTATAATGGGTTCAACTGTAATCGACAGCGTTTGGTTGATTTTCCAAATCTTTGGGGCTATGCTCGGGACTTATATCAGCAACCTGCTTTTAAAGAAACGACCCATTTTGATCACATCAAAAAGCATTATCACTTAAGTGCAACCATCAACCCTCATCACATTTTACCCAAAGGCCCAGATCAATCCGTTTGGAATGAACCACACGATCGCGCGACTAGACAATATCATAAATAGGAGAATATTATGGCAGACATTAAACCTGTGGACATTAAAGTACGTCCTCTTGAAACTAAAACTGAAATTGATGACCGAGGTGCCTTTCAGCGCCAACCTAACCGTTTTACAACTCCATTTGGTGATGGACCAGACGACTTGAAAGCTGAGCCAGGACGTTATCGTCTCTTTTGGGCACGAGGGTGTCATTGGTCAAACCGTGCATCAATTGTTCGTGAATTACTCGGCTTAGAAGACATCATCTCTATTAACCAAGTTGGGCATACTGAAGACCGCGAAAGAAGAGAATACGGTTGGGAATTTGCTTATAATGATGATTTGAAAGACCCGGTGACTGGTGCGGAATACTTAGCAGAGTTTTACTATCGTGCTGATCCAGATTACGATGGACGAGCAACTGTACCAGCTTTAGTTGACCTTGAAACACACACTGTGGCTAATAATGATTACCACCGTTTGACCAACTATTTTGAAACGGCCTTCAAACCTTATCAAAAAGAAGATGCACCAGAGTTGTATCCTGAAGAATTACGCCAAGAAATTGATGCCTTCAACGACAATGTCCTCTTCCCATTTGTTAATAACGGTGTTTATCGTATGATGTTTGCCCAATCACTTGTTGCCTACAATGAAGCATTTGATGACTTCTATACAACGTTAGATTATTTTGAAGAACGCTTAAAAACAAATCGTTTTCTCTTTGGCGATTATGTAACGGATTCAGATATTCGTCTTTATGTTACTTTGGCAAGGTTTGATACGCATTATTACCGTAATTTAGGTCCGATCAAACGTAGTATCTCAGAGTACAAAAATATTTGGGCTTATGCCCGTGATTTGTATGATATTCCTGCATTTAGAAATAATACTTATTTCCATGATATCGCGCGTGGTTGGGACACCAAGAAAGAGAAATTATTTGTTGATTTCAACTCACGCTTTGCTGATGTTACCGATTTTGAAGCGATTTGGTCTCAACCTCAAAAACGCAAATACCTTTCAAAAACGCCCAATCAAAAATTTTTGATCTATTCAGAGTAAACAAGTCAGCCTTTAGGCTAGATTAGACTGGAGATAAACTCATCTTGCGAGTTTGTCTTTTTCTATATTTTTAGGGGAAGCTTGCTGTAAAAGACTAGAACTAGTCACTTTAGAGCAAAATAAAAAGGTCTTCTCACTATCAGTTTTACCCATTTTTTGCTGATGGTAAGTGACGTCACTATACTACTATTTTTATGCAGGCCATGTTGCTCTCATTACATTTTGACGTGTTATCATACGCTAGGACGATACACATTACCAGACCATGTCAGGGAACCATTCTTAATCGGCTAGCTATCCGAAATTCGCTAGACAAGGGCTTTAGATGCCTTCTGAAAATCCTAATCAGCGATTTAAGTGGAACAAGCAATATTTAGGTGTCCTATCATCAAGCTTCACCTGAAATAGCTCAAAAAACGAGGCTCTCCCACCAGTTATTTAACTGACTCTTGTCTGTTTTTTATCGGTATGTTTCCAGTTGTAAAACGCTTCCAATGTTGTTATAATAAGGGTGAGAGAATGGAGGTGTTACTGATGAACAAAAGGAAAATCAGAGTCATTCAATATGGTTGCGGGAAGATGGCAAAAGTTTTAGTCAAATACCTGCTGGATCACAATGTTGAAATTGTCGGAGCTATTGACAATAATCCAGAAGTGATTGGTCAAGATTTGGGAGACTTTGCCGGTCTAGGCCGTAACTTAGGGGTCAAGATTTCAGATAAAGCTCAGGAGGTTTTTGATGCTTGTGATGCAGACGTTGCTATTGTGACAATTTTTAGTTACATGAATGAAATGTATCCTTTTTACGAACTCTGTGCAGAAAATGGGGTCAATGTAATCACAACCTGTGAAGAGGCGATTTACCCTTGGACGACTGCTCTAGATGAGACAAATAAATTGGACAAATTAGCGAAAGCATACGGTGTGACCATTACAGGAAGTGGGATGCAGGATATCTACTGGAACAATTTGCTTTATACAGTTGCTGGAGGTGTCAATCAGATTCAAAGAATTGAAGGAGCTGTTAGTTATAATGTTGAGGACTATGGACTGGCACTAGCAGAGGCTCATGGTGTTGGTTATGATCTGGATCGCTTTGATAAGGAAATTGCTCAGGCAGAAAGCTTTCCATCCTATGTTTGGAATTCAGGAGAAGCTGTATGCTCCAAGTTTGGCTGGTCAATTAAATCAATTTCTCAGAAAAGCGTACCTGTGACCCTAGATGAAGCTATTTACTCGGATACAATCGGTCGCAATATTCCTGCAGGACAAGCTATTGGCATGTCTGCAGTGGTCAGTATTGAGACGCACCAAGGGATAAGCTTGGAGCTTCAATGTATTGGTAAGGTTTATCGACCAGAAGATGGTGACATGTGTGATTGGAAAATAAGTGGTCAGCCAGATGTCATCTTTAGTGTTGAAAAGCCAGATACCGTAGCTCATACCTGTGCGACTGTTGTCAATCGTATCCCAACAGTTCTTGAAGCGCCAGCAGGATTTGTGACAGCCGACCAATTAGGAGAGTTAGAGTATCTCACTTATCCAATGAATACTTATCTGGACTAAGAGCTACATAGAAAAGGAGGAAAAGAATCATAGGCCTTGCTGAAAAAGGCGACCTTATAGAGAGAATACCGACTAGAAAGGAGTAGAAAGGCTTCTAACTAGTCGGTATTTTTAGTTAGACTAGTGCCTGTAGTATTTGTAGCTAGCTTAGAAAGCTGGCACGATTAAAGGAAACTTTCACCAAGTGCGATCTATCCTGTATATGATTATCATAGGGGTGGTCAATGTATCCAAAATATTTTAATGCCTGAAAACAAACCTATTCCAACGACAAGGGCAATGAAAACGGGATATATGAAAAGTTTACCCTCTGGGAAATGCAGGAATAGGATAAAAACAGCCAAGATGTCAGAAAATCTGACATGAAATTAAAAAAATTAAAGGAATTTTTCAAAAAGGTCTTGCTTTTTCAGAAAATAGGAGTATAATAGTTGCAATATTCATTTTAAGAGGAGGATACCACATGAAAAAAAGTTTCATTCACCAACAAGAAGAGATTTCGTTTGTCAAAAACACTTTCACCCAGTATTTGATTGATAAATTGGAAATTGTTGAAGTTCAAGGGCCGATTTTGAGCCAAGTCGGAGATGGTATGCAGGATAATTTATCAGGCATAGAACACCCAGTATCTGTTAAGGTTCTTCAGATTCCAGAGGCGACTTATGAAGTTGTTCATTCCCTTGCAAAATGGAAACGTCATACCTTAGCACGTTTTGGTTTCAATGAAGGCGAAGGGCTATTTGTCCACATGAAAGCCTTGCGTCCGGATGAAGATTCACTTGATGCGACTCATTCAGTCTATGTTGACCAGTGGGACTGGGAGAAAGTGATTCCAGATGGGAAACGTAACCTAGATTATCTGAAAGAAACAGTTGAAAAAATCTACAAGGCTGTTCGTTTGACAGAATTAGCTGTTGAGGCTCGCTTTGACATTGATGCGGTTCTGCCTAAACAAATCACCTTTGTTCATACAGAAGAGCTGGTAAAACGCTACCCTGATTTGTCACCTAAGGAGCGGGAAAATGCTATATGTAAAGAACATGGCGCAGTCTTTCTTATCGGTATTGGAGGCGAGCTAGCTGATGGCAAACCACACGATGGTCGTGCTCCTGACTATGACGATTGGACGAGTCCCTCAGAAAACGGCTACAAAGGGTTGAACGGTGACATCCTCGTCTGGAACGAGGCTCTAGGGACTGCCTTTGAGCTATCCTCAATGGGGATTCGGGTAGATGAGGATGCCCTTAAGCGCCAAGTCATCATAACAGGAGATGAGGAGCGTTTAGAATACGATTGGCATAAGACCCTCTTGCGTGGGTTCTTCCCGCTTAGTATTGGAGGCGGAATTGGACAATCACGTATGGCGATGTTCTTACTGCATAAAAAACATATCGGTGAAGTTCAGTCCAGTGTCTGGCCAAAAGAAGTTCGCGATAGCTTCGAAAACATCCTTTAAAAAAAGCGAAATGTTTTCTTATATTCTAAAAACTGAGCAATACTTGTTCAGTTTTTAATGTTTTTTAGACAACTATTTTGCTATAATTCTTTATAAAGCCTTCCATAAGAAAGGAGACATCATGTCCTTTGAAGCTGAATTTTTCAAAAAGAAAAGGGTTATCCTAGATCAATTAGTCCCTTTTGGTTTTATCAAGGAAGACAATGCCTTCGTTTATCGGGAGACAATCATGGCTGATAGCTTTCAAGTAGACGTCAATATTTCTAGCTTAGGTCAGGTGACAGGTAATATCCGTGATTTGGACACAGGTGAAGACTATTTGCTTTTTAGGATTGAGGGGCAAAGAGGCTCTTTTGTTGGTCAGGTGAGAGAAGCCTATAGCCAAGTTTTGGAGAAAATCGCAACAGCTTGCTTTGAGGAGACTCCCTTCCTTCACCAACAAAGCAATCGTCTCGCACGTCGTTTGACACATGACTTGGGAGATTCCTATGATCAGCCGTTTGCCAAATACCCAGAATACCTCTCTTACCGCATTAGAGGTAAGTGGTATGCCCTAATATTTCCGATAAAAATGGCTAAGTTAGGTGATTTTCCAAAGGAAATCGCAGAGCAGGAAGTTGAGGTGGTTAATCTTAAAGTTAACCCTTCCGAGATAAACAATTGGCTAAATCAAGAAGGGATCTATCCTAGTTATCATATGTCTAAGAAGTCATGGGTATCGGTTGTCTTAAATGACACTGTTACGGATGAAGTTCTTTGGGAACTCGTGCTTACTAGTCGTCAGCTTGCCACGCCTGCCAATGTCAGAGAGGCAGGAAAACCTCAATTTTGGATTATCCCGGCTAATCCAAAATATTATGATATTGATAGGGAATTTGCAGAGAATAAGCGTGTGACTTGGAGACAGAAAGCCAAGGTTCAATCAGGTGATTACGTGTTTATCTATATAACTGCACCGATTAAAGCACTTCGCTATGCTTGTAAAGTCCTTGACGGACCTCCTGAAAAAGAGGATAGCACAGTAACTTTGGAGCTGATAAAGCGTTACGATGATAAGGTTTTTTCATTTGAGACCTTGAAGCACTATGGGGTATCTGCTGTGCGTAGTGCTCGTCGTCTGCCTGAAAGCTTGATAAAAGAGCTGGAAAAAGACCTAGCCCTTCTGTAGTAGGTCATAGGGGGGTCTCGGTTTAGTTGATGACTAAATGATAAGAACTAACGTGTTTCGTTATCAGAATGTCCGTCCTTACAAAGGGGTTTAACACTTGAAATTTTTGCAATAAGATGCTAAACTCATTTTATTAGCCGACTTAGCTCAGTTGGTAGAGCAACGCACTCGTAACGCGTAGGTCGTAGGTTCGATCCCTATAGTCGGCATATCTATTAGCAGATTTATGCATTTTTCTAATCCTTTAGTGAGTTTAGTTCAGTGGGGGATTATTTTTTAATCCTAAAACCATCATAAAATCTAATTATCCGCATAAGCACTGGAAGCAATATACCTTATCAAGGATAAAGCCAATCAAATGACGACTGACTTACTACGCATGAACAAGCTTTGGTACGACGGTTTTCCTTGAAAGGTGAAAATTAAAAAACACTTCCAATGCAAATTGAATATTCGCATAGATAGACACTTCAAAGATGAGGTGTCAATTTTTTTAACTCAATTTAAAAGGCCGTGATAATGATGGTAAGAGCCGAACAGGCACAGTATGACGCTACCAACATATCTCTTTATTGGAAGCACAGGCAGGAGAGTTGATATTTTCCCATTCTACCTGTATCCTCCTTTCAGACATAGACAGTCAAACGTACCGACGACAACACCTTTGATGTGACATAAAGTGTAGACCAGCTTATTACGGAGGGAGAAAGCAAGAAAAATGTACAATCCTCTTATTTTGTCAGTGTCTATGTGGACAGTACCGGAAATATGGTAATCATTAAAAATCCCACCATTACCAGCATTCCGACACAATCTTCCTATCAGCCCAAAATAATGGAAAGTGACGGTACAGTAGATTCCATTACTGCAAATGAGATAAATGATTTTTTAACCACCTTTTTCAAACTCTATCCTACCGCTACACAAAAGGAGCTGTCTTATTATGTGGCTGATGAAATCTTAAAGCCTGTGGGGAAAGAGTATGTTTTTCAAGAGCTGGTGAATCC
>DIXV01000004.1:12205-15192 GCA_002436115.1 Streptococcus sp. UBA6071
CTTGACCCGCAGACCAAGGCAACACAGGTATCACAGTTCAGCCTGACACTTGAAAAGAATGATGGTAACTGGAAGATTGTGAAGTAGGTTGCTTATAAACAAAAAAGCTTACACTTTCTTACAATGGGAATATAAGCCTTTTTGACATTTTTTATTTTATATGATATACTATGACTATAAATTCAAAAATAGTCACAGAGTATTTAGGAGGAAAATATGGCTACTGCTTTTACTGATAAAGAAAAAGAAGTAATTAGAAAGAAATTACATAAGGTTGCAAAGGAATGCCTTCAAAGGTATGGGGTTAGGAAAACTACGGTTGACCAAATGGTAGCAATGGCAGATATTTCCAAAGGTTCTTTTTACAATTTTTATCCCTCGAAAGAAATGTTATTTTTTACAGTCTTAGAAGAATATCAAATAGATATTATGAATCGTTTGACTAAACAATTAGGACAGGAAAATCAGATAAATAGAAATCAGTTTGTACAGTTACTATATGATTTTTATCAAGATTTTCGCTATTCATTTGTGTACACTATATTCAAAAATCATGAAATGGAATTGCTTATAAGAAAATTGCCAAAGGAAGTGATAACAACTCATCATTTATTAGATGATGGAATGGTTGAAAAAATCATAACCCATATCAATATTAAAGAAACTATAACGGTAGAAATAGTATCCGCATTACTTAGAACTATTGCCATAAGCATATTACACATTGAGGAAATCGGAGAAAAACAATTTGATACTATACTAAAATTACTAATACAAGGAATTGTTATGCAAGTTACTGAGGTGGATAATAGTGAAAGAAGCAATTAAGACCGTAAATTTTTCTAAAAAATACGGAACAATAAATGTTGTTAATAACCTGAATTTATCAATAAAATGTGGTGAAATAGTAGGATTTCTAGGACTGAATGGCGCAGGGAAAACAACTACTATGCGAATGATGTTAGGCTTGATAAAGCCCACATCAGGGGAATGTTATATCCAAGGAAAAAAGTTAGATTTATGTAATTTAGAGGTTTTAAATGAAATAGGTTACATTATTGAAACACCTTATTCTTATCCGGACTTAACGGTGAGAGAAAACTTAGAAATCGTTAGTACATTAAGAGGGGTTAAAAATAAAGATAATATTGATTGGGTAATTGAAAAGTTAAAACTAAATCAATATGAACATAAACAAGTAAAACATCTTTCTTTAGGAAATACTGCTCGTTTAGGAATTGCAAAAGCTATCATTCATAAACCTAAAATCCTAATTCTTGATGAGCCGACAAATGGATTAGATCCTTTTGGAGTTATTGAAGTTAGAGAATTGTTAAAGGAATTAACGAATAATCTCGGCACAACTATTCTTATTTCAAGTCATAAGCTGGAAGAAATATCTAAAATTGCTACAAGAATAGTAATTATACATGAGGGCAGACTGATAAGAGAAGTTGAAAGCAAAGAATTAGATAAAAACTTAGAAAAAATGTTATTAGTAAGTGGCTCTAATAACATGGCTATGAAAGAAATATTATCTAATAATGGGTATCAGGTGAATTTCAAATCAGACTTAGAAAATGATAGCTCTTTCTTAGAACTACTTGATACAAAATCTGTGGGATATCCAGAAGAGATTGCTACATTACTGGTTAATGCAGGCTATCCACCAAAATTACTAACTGTTAAACAAGAAGATTTAGGAAGTTATTTCTTTAGAATACTTAGTGATTGCAATGGAGGAGTATAGAATGAATAAAATTAGCACCTGTATTTTAATTGAATGGAGAAAGTTGATAAAATCAAAACTTTCCGTGATAACTGCTTGTTCTATCTGTTTAGTACCTTTTATTGTCGGGCTGTTTACAGCCATGATGAACTATCCGGAACATTTCAAAAATCTCGGTTTGATTTCAGCAAAAATAGAAATGATGAGGATAACGGATTGGTCATCATACTTTATGTCCTTATCACAAGTAATTTCTGTTGGAGGTTTACTCATTTTCGGATTTACAACATCTTGGGTCTTTGGTAGAGAATACTCTGATAAAACAATGATAGACCTATTAGCACTTCCAATAAAAAGAGATACGATTGTATTATCCAAGTTTATAGTTATCGCTTTATGGAGTTATGTTATATCAATTTTTGCACTTTTATTAGGATTGTTAGCTGGTAAATTGATTGGACTTGCCGGTTGGGACTCAATAACCGTTTTCAAAGGCATGTTTACTTTTGGTTATTGTACGACCCTTACGGTCTTACTCTCTACACCGGTTGCATTTTTTGCCTGTTTAGGTCGTGGATATTTATCGCCATTGGCGTTTATTATATTTACAATTCTCTTTTCTCAGCTTGGTTCAATTCTTAATTTGGGTGAATATATTCCGTGGGCTATTCCTGCACTTGCAAGTGGTATTACGGGAAAAGTGATATTTAATTTAGGGAGCATAATTAGTCTGCTTGGTGTAAGTGTTTTAGGATTGATTTCAACAATAGCTTGGTGGAGATATGCTGATTACAATTAGAAGGAAGTGATGAAGATGGTACTAACAGAATGGCTGTTATGCCCTATCTGTAAAAGTAAAACAAGGATAAAACTACGGACAGATACCGAATTGAAAAATTTTCCTCTCTATTGTCCTAAGTGTAAATTAGAAACATTGGTCAATATAAAAAAGTTCAAAACCACAATAATTAAAGAGCCGGACGCAAAGACGCAGAGCCGATAATGTAAGATATAAAATCTTATGTTGTCGGCTATTTTTATTAGGAGAATCATCATGAAGAAAATATATTATAAGCCAATTTTATACGGTATTTACTTACGAACATAAAACACGGTTATCTATACAAAAGAATCCTCCGTGGTTTTTCGCTTCCACAAATAATATAAGCAACACCGCTAAGACACATGAACAGAGAGCAATCTGTTTATGTGTTTTTTATAAGAAAATCATCATAAAATCCCAACCTCGCATTCATAA
>DIXV01000114.1:0-227 GCA_002436115.1 Streptococcus sp. UBA6071
ACGGATGCTAACGGGCGGACACAAAGCAGAGCTTTCACCAGTGCGGAAATGGCATCGGGGCAATTTAAGGTAGAAGAAATAAAGGCACCAGAAGGGTACGTTCTAGATAGTACCCCGTTTAATGTCACAATTACTTCATCTGGTGTTGTTAGAACGATTAAGAATACCTTAGATCCTAATGCTGTGAAAGCAATAGATGTGCAAAAGATTTGGGATGATGCGAATAA
>DIXV01000114.1:371-2406 GCA_002436115.1 Streptococcus sp. UBA6071
AAAAAATAAAAAAGAGGAAAAAAAATGAAAAGATTTGGGATGATGCGAATAACCAAGATGGCAAGCGTCCAAGTGCAATTACTGTAGATGTCTATGCAAATGGGACCAAGCTAGATGACAAAAGCGTGACCTTGACAGGCTCCAGTACAGCTGCCGATTGGACAGGTCAAGTGACAAATCTTCCTGTTTTTGATGCCAATGGCAAAAAGATTACCTATACCATTGGTGAGGCTCAGGTAGCGGATTACAGCGCACCAGTAATCAATCAGACAACCTATACCATCACTAACAGTCGCACCCCTGAAACCCTTAATGTCAATGTTATGAAAGTTTGGGATGATGCGAATAATCAAGATGGTAAGCGTCCGACGACTGTAAATATAAAATTATATAAGGAAATCAATGGACAGAAGACAGAGGTAGCTAGCCGAAATCTGACTGAAGGAGACAATTGGACAACACAGTTTACAGCTTTGGCAAAATATGAAGCAGGTCAAGAGATTGCTTATTCTGTGGAAGAAGATGCAGTATCTGGCTACACTGCCAACGTCACAGGAAATACCGCAATCGGTTTTACTGTGACGAATCGTTATGTTCCAGAAACCCTTCCTGTCTCAGGAACTAAGACATGGTCAGATGGAGATGATCAAGATGGTAAGCGTCCAAGCTCAATTACCGTCAATCTTGTCAAAGAGGTGGCAGGCGTAAGTTCTGTAGTGGAAAGTAAGACCGTTACTGCTGCAAATAACTGGACATATGATTTTGGAAGCCTCCCTCTCTATGAAGCAGGTCAAAGGATTAACTATACCATAACAGAAGATGCTGTTCCAGGTTACACTACCAAAATTGAAGGATTTGATATCACCAACTCATATACGCCAGAGAAAATGGATATCAAAGTGACTAAGACTTGGCAGGATGAAAATAATCAAGACGGTAAGCGTCCAACTGAGATTACCATTAACCTCACCAAGACAGTCAATGGTGTAAAAGCAATCGTTGAAACCAAGCAAATCACAGCAACTGACAATTGGGGGACAACGTTCACAGATCTTCCTGTTTACGAAGCTGGTCAAAAAATTGTCTATTCTGTTGAAGAAGAGGCTGTTGCAGACTACCAAACAGAAATTACAGACTTCACGATTACCAATAGCTACACGCCGAGAGCCATTGATTATGTGGTCACTAAGAAATGGAGAGACGAAAGTAACCAAGACGGTAAACGACCAGATTCTATTACTGTTCAGCTCTACAAGTCTGTAGCAGGTGCTGCTGAAACAGCAGTTGCGGGCAAGACCTTAACCTTAACGGAAGCTGATAAACAAGATGATAGTACTTGGTCAGCTCAGTTTACAGGCCTCCCTCAATTTGAAAATGGACAAGAAATTACCTACTCTGTCAAGGAAGACGATGCGACCTTAGCAGATTTAGCCAATAGAGGTTATCAGGCTTCAATCCTTGGGGAAGTTTTGTTCAATACCTATACACCAGAACAGGTGACTATTTCAGGTAAGAAGGTCTGGGACGATGCTAACAATCAAGATGGTAAACGACCAGATTCTATCACGGTTAAGATCATGAACGGAAGCACAGTCGTTGAAGAAATCCAAGTCACTGCAGCAAATGATTGGGCCTTTACATCAAAAGATTTGCCAAAATATGCTGGGGGACAAGAAATTACCTATACAGTCATTGAAGAAGGGGCTTCTGATTACACTGCTAGCCAAAACAAAGAGACGGATGGAAGTTATACACTAACAAATAGCTACACCCCAGCTAAGACATCTGTTCTAGGAACGGTGGTCTGGTCTGATGCCAGTGATCAAGATGGTATTCGTCCAGAGAGTTTAAGGGTTCGTCTTATGGCTAATGGTGCAGAAGTAAGCTCTGTTATCGTTTCATCAGCGACAGCTTGGCAATATGCATTTGATGGCCTTGCTAAATACAAGGACGGGCAAGAAATCACTTATTCTATCTCAGTCGATTCAATTGATGGCTATACTATTAGAATTGATGGCACACAAATCACTAACAC
>DIXV01000114.1:2681-3774 GCA_002436115.1 Streptococcus sp. UBA6071
CAAGTTCTGAGACGGGGACAGGCTCTGAGACAGTAGCCGCTAAGTCAACTAAAGTTCTTCCTAAAACAGGCGAGAACAGCGATATTTTAGCAGTTGTGCTAGGTGGTCTACTAAGTGTGTTCAGTGGTCTCTTGATCCTTATCAAAATTAAGAGAGCTTAGGGTGCATCGTCTTGTAACCAAAAGAGAGAGGGACAAAAGTTGATCCCCTTTCTAAAAGCTTATGCAATAGGCGAATGAGCTGGCAATCAACTCTCGCATCATACGGTGTGGAAAATAACCTTAAAAGAGGCTGGACATTGTTGTCCCAGCCTCTTTTGGTTTCTAGTCAATTCAAAGAGATAGGCATATCTAAGTGTCTCAAAACGTTTACCTCTATCAGAACATTCTTTAGCCACTCAGGACAGTTGAATGACTAAATACATCTCCAATATTCAAGAGAATTAGGCTCATTATCTGTAAAACCCTAAACTTTTTCAAGCAAAAGGCAGGCATTTTTGGTATAATGGGGTTACTATTTATATCAAGGAGTTCATTTGCAAGGAATTATTATAAAGGCATTGGCAGGGTTTTATTATGTCGAGTCTGAAGGACAGATTTACCAAACACGGGCTAGAGGCAATTTTAGAAAACGGGGAAAAACACCCTATGTTGGCGATAGAGTTGACTTTTCTGCTAAAGAGAACTCTGAAGGCTATATTTTAGCCATCCATCCACGGAAAAATCGTCTGGTCCGTCCGCCGATTGTTAATATTGATCAGGCGGTTATTATCATGTCTGCCAAGGAACCGGATTTCAGCCTTAATTTATTAGATCGCTTTTTAGTCCTATTGGCAGGTAAGAAAATCGATCCTATTATTTATGTCACGAAGATGGATTTATTAACCGATTTGGCTGAGATGTTGGCGATTCGTCAGATATATGAGGCTGTAGGTTATCATTTTCTTTGGGAAACAGAGGATTTACTTCCGCTTTTGAGAGGGAAAACAACAGTCTTCATGGGGCAGACAGGTGTAGGCAAGTCCACTTTACTAAACAAAATTGCTCCTGATTTGAAAATAGAAACGGCTGAAATTTCTCAAAGCTTAGGGCGA
>DIXV01000003.1:0-444 GCA_002436115.1 Streptococcus sp. UBA6071
CCTAAAAAAAACACCCTTCCCCCCCAAACTTCCGATGCTCTCATTTCGACCAAAAGCAATAACCTTATAACCTAGTCCTAAACATTCCTCAACTAGATATTTTCCTAAAAAGCCCGTGGCTCCAGTAACTAATACTGACTTCATCCTATATTTCCATCCTTTACTTTCTTTAATCATTTCTCTTTGAACCTTAGTCTAAGTTTTATTTTCTACTCTATTTAAAAGCTTTCAGAGCTATTTATTTTTTTGTTCTGCTAAACAGTCACTCATTTGACACCAATATGTACCTAGGTGCTGACATACTTTTCATATTAAACACCTCACTTAGATTTTCGGTCAAAATGGAGCACCACTACTCTCTTTCTTGTCAACGAATCCATTGTATTCAAAATCATAGGTACTCACTGAAGTTAGTGTCTTCCCTTTTTTTAGAGCAAGAAGCAT
>DIXV01000003.1:642-1338 GCA_002436115.1 Streptococcus sp. UBA6071
GGTTAGCGTCTTCCCTTTTTTAAAAGCAAGAACCATCATTTCTAGATAAGACAAACAAATGGCTGACAGCGAGACTCCTTTAAAAACCGACCGAGACATTCTGTAATCTCTAATCAGTTCTTGGAATTTTCCTTTAAGCAGAGATTTTAAACCAAAGAGAACAAAAAGACTCTTCCCGATACTGTAGTCATTCTTGATAGTTTGTTCATTTAACCTAAACTTTCCTTGAATAAAGGATAGATTTGGAGCTAATAGATGAAATCCACTGGTTGATCTGGGGTTGCATTCTAGCAAATAAAGATACTCTCCGTCATCAATAAAATCAAAAGCCACTTGACCATTATAATCATGTTGACATGCAAATTTTTCCGTGAAGTCATTGATACGACTATCTTCGACATACTCAAAGTAAGTGGATGTCGATTGGTTAAGCAGGTAACGTGGACGATAGGTCACCTGACCGACGACCTTTCCCTGCTGACAGAGGGCATAACTACATAAAGCCCCTCCTTCAATCTTGGCCTGCTGTACCCAAGGATAATCAGCTGAGACTTGAAGTTTCTTAATTTTATTAGCATCAGGTTTCCTGATAACCGAGGCCCCGAAGCGAGAAAAGACTGGCTTGATAATAGAGTGTTCAAACCCTTCTATATCAAAGTCGGCTTTCTTTTCAACCAAACGTGTTTTAGGGAATTT
>DIXV01000003.1:1509-4276 GCA_002436115.1 Streptococcus sp. UBA6071
TCGGCTTTCTTTTCAACTAAACGCGTTTTAGGGAATTTAATCCCGTCAGTTTCTGAAAGCAAGGTATAAATTTGATGCTTATGATGAAGGTCAAAGATTAAATCATCTTTTGGTATCAAGCATTTGGAACGATCCGCCTTAGATAAGGTCACCTGAGCCAAATAGAAAATGTCCTCACAAGTAGGAATGACCAAATCCACGTCAGCAATCAGGCCTTGAATGGCTTCAGCATAAGCTTTAAAATCCAATCGTGGTGCTGCAATTCGATGGTAACTAATTCCAGTATCCTTCTTAGCTAAGGAAGCCGCTAAGGGGAAAAATAGACTATCACACAGCAAGACCTGACAATTGAACTGTCTTGCCCATTTGACCCACTCCAAGGTGACAGGTGCTCGTGGTGATGTTATTAATAGCTTCATTATCTGTCTCCCTCAGATTTCTATCGTTTATTATATCATATTTTCCTTAGTTCTAGACTAGTGATGAGTAGAATTAAGAGAAAAAAACGGAAAAATCAAGTTCCCCGTTTTCTTCTCTTATTTTGAATGATATCATCTAAGATTAGCCCATGATTGTTTACAATCAGCCCCTTACCGCTCTAATCAGATGCTTCAAGAAACTGTTGTGATTAAGCTGATGTAGGATTCTCCTTTTTTTACACATTTGCTCTTACAAGAGAAGTCCTTAGACTATTTGGTCTGCTTCACATAAAATTGGATAATGTCACTGACATATTGAGCTAGACCTTGTCCGAAACGATCAATGTTGGTCTTGAATTCCGGATCGGTAACATACCCCATACCAATCGCTCCAAAGACCTCTAGGCTACAATCAAAGGCATAGGTGTTCATCGCTTGGAAGAGTTTAGCCGCCTGTGCCAAATTTTCCTCAGCCTCAATCGCTAAACCTTTTTCAAGATTTCTTGCTAAATCTTGAAAGATTTGGTTAAAGGATTCAACCACCTCGTTTTCTTTTCCTTTTTGTCTTTCTAAAGACTGGTCGAGAACGGTTTTACCGTATTTTTCAACAGCAGCATCGTGGTATTTGGTGTTTTCTTCATAAGTAAATCCTGTGAATTTTTCTTTTGTTGTCATCTGAATGTCTCCTTTTTGGGATTGAATAGTCTTTTGTAAGGTGGTAATTAAGGTATCCAGATCTTCCTTCTTTTTTTCTAAGAGGTGTAACTGTCGGTTAAGATGGGGCAGTAAATCCTTTTTCGACTGATTCAGTAGCTCTGCTATATCTGAAAGACGAAAACCTAAGAACTTGTAAAAGAGAATGACTTGCAGACGATTTAATTCCTCATCTCGGTAGTAGCGGTAGCCGTTTTCTTGCTTTCTAGGGACCAACAAACCGATCTTATCATAATGATGCAGTGTCTTGACAGAGACACCTGATAGCTGCGCAGCTTCTTTAATCAGATACATTCTTACATTCCTCCTTACAAAGAACAGTATAAGCCCTGACCTAGGGTCAGAGTCAAGCTTTTTTTGGTATTTTTTTAAAAAAAATAACGCCTAGCACATTCCCGCCGAAGAATCACCTCCAGATAGGGGCACATCATCTGCTAAGGTGACTCGTCAAACCCAGAGGTAATTGCAAAAGAAGCTCATTACTGAACTTCTTTTCATCTTTTTAAACATCCTCTTCTGCCAAACGTGACTTACGCGCAATATCTGCTAGGATAGTGTCTACAAATTCTTCGACAGTTTCGGTATGGGTTACCTTACTTCCATAGCGGCGGACATTGACCGACTCAGTCTCCATTTCCTTGTCCCCAACGATTAGCTGATAAGGAACCTTGCTGGTCTGGCTTTGGCGAATCTTGTACTGCATCTTCTCATTACGCTCGTCAACGTGAACACGAACACCTCGGTCCTTCAGAGTTTTGGCAACCTGCCAAGCATAGTCCAGATGAGCATCCACAGAAATTGGGACTAGCGTGACCTGAGTTGGTGCTAACCAAGTTGGGAAAGCACCTTTATAGGTTTCGATTAAGATGGCTATGAAACGCTCCATTGTTGAGATAACACCACGGTGAATCATGACTGGACGGTGCTCTTCACCATCCGCACCAGTGTAACTTAGTTCAAAACGTTCCGGAAGAAGGAAATCCAATTGAATCGTTGAAAGCGTCTCTTCATTGCCGAGTGCTGTTTTTACCTGAATATCTAATTTTGGACCATAGAAGGCTGCTTCGCCTTCTGCTTCAAAATAATCCAATTCCATATCATCCATGGCAGCTTTGAGCATCTGTTGTGCATTTTCCCACATACTATCGTTATCGAAGTATTTCTCCTTGTCTTCTGGATCACGGTAAGACAGACGAAAACGGTAATCGGTCAGGTTGAAGTCCCCATATACATCAATGATCAACTGTAAAGCACGCTTGAATTCGTCTTGAATTTGTTCTGGCCTTACAAAAATATGACCGTCGTTCAGCGTCATTTCACGCACACGTTGCAAACCTGACAAGGCTCCTGATTTTTCATAGCGGTGCATCATCCCTAATTCTGCAATTCGAATAGGTAATTCACGGTAGGAATGAATAGCGTTTCTATAAACTTCAATATGGTGAGGGCAATTCATAGGGCGAAGAACCAGTTGCTCCCCTTCTCCCATATCCATCGGTGGAAACATGTCTTCATGGTAGTGATCCCAGTGACCAGATGTTTTATAGAAATCAACACTAGCCATCGGTGGCGTGTAGACATGTTGGTAGCCAGAAGCTAACTCTCTATCTACAATATAGCGTTCAATAGTGCGT
>DIXV01000003.1:4470-4631 GCA_002436115.1 Streptococcus sp. UBA6071
ATAGCGTTCAATAGTGCGTCGAATGGTCGCCCCATTTGGTAGCCAGAAAGGCAGACCTTGACCAACTTCTGGTTTTAGCATAAAGAGTTCAAGCTCTTTACCAAGTTTACGATGATCACGTTCTTTAGCTTCTTCTCGCATTTGAAGGTATTTTTTAAGGT
>DIXV01000036.1 GCA_002436115.1 Streptococcus sp. UBA6071
CTTAACGTCTTAAATGTTTGTCTTATTGTTCAAAAACTCAGCCATTCACTAGAATAAGTCACGCCATCTAAGCAGACAGGGAATAAAATGGTGCTAGCTGTCTCTTTTTAGTTCGTTCACTGTGCTTATTTTAGGACTTCTTCTCCCCTTCTTTCAAACCTAAATGGACATCTCTATCTTTCAGTTTGCCTTCTCCTTAGATTAAGAGACCAAAATAGACCATCGCTATCCCTAAGCCGTAGGTCAAACAGAGGTAAGACACGAATCGTTTTGGGGTTTTAAGGAGGTGAAGCAATTCGTCGTTAAGGGTTGAGTAAGTTCCTAGCCCTCCCAAAAATCCTGCCGATAAAACTCGATAAAGTTCTTGGTTATGTACCTTGTCCCAAAAAAAGCCTATTAAAAAAGCGGCTAATAAATTGGCTAGTAGGGTCCCAATAGGAATACTGGCTTTATCATTAGCGAAAGAGAAAACATAACGAACAAGGCATCCAAGACCACAGGTCCCACCTATTAGAAAACATTCCAGCATAACTACTTACCACCAGTCTTTTCTAACAAGCACCAAGATAGGTAAGCAAGGACTAGTCCACCTAATAGATGAACCCCTAAAGACAGGATAAAGTCTTGCCATTGCCCTTTTTGAAGCGCTAGCGTCATATCTAATAAGGGGGAAGCCAAGGTAGTCAATGCCCCTAAAAACCCTAAACTCATTACTTTGACAGCCTTCTTTCCATAGCCTTTCCTAGAAAAATAGCCTTTCACGAGAAAGACTAAAAGAAAGACACCCAGATAATTGAGGACAACAAGGGTCCACTTACTGGGAAATATATACCCTAGATAGTAGCGGATAAGTCCTGAAAGGAAGGCCGCTGCAAATAAGAAAAGAGAAAGGGATTGTTTTTTCATTAGAACCTCAATTTACCTCTGTAAGTTCAGCAAAAACATAAGGAGAAGCCAATCACTCGGAAGTTTATGGTTTTAAGCGATGTAACATCCGTGGGAATGGGATGGCTTCTCGAATGTGTTGGTTACCTGAGATAAAGGTTACAACACGCTCTAAGCCAAGGCCAAATCCTGAATGTGGAACACTGCCATACTTACGAAGGTCGAGATACCAGTTGTAATCTTCTTCTGATAGTCCAAAGTCAAGTAACTTTTCTCTGAGATAGTCATAGTCTGTCGCACGTTCAGAACCCCCGATGATTTCACCGTACCCTTCTGGTGCAATTAAGTCCGCACAAATAACCACATCATCACGAGTTGGATGAGGCTTCATATAAAAGGCCTTTATAGCTTTCGGATAGTTGATGATAAAAGTTGGCACCCCATAGTAATTAGAAATGAAAGTTTCGTGTGGTGCTCCAAAGTCATCTCCCCAAGTGATCGGTTCATAATCAGCTTCTCCTGCTTTTTCTTGAAGAAGAAGAATGGCATCATCATAGCTCACTCGTTTAAAAGGCTCATCAAGGTATTTCTGAAGTAAAGACACATCTCTTTCTAACACATCAAGAGCATAGGCACAATTTTTTAAAACAGAAGCAATTAAATGCTTAACATAGGCTTCTTGAACATCTAAGGATTCCTCATGCTTAACAAAGGCCATTTCTGGCTCAATCATCCAAAACTCTGTCAGATGACGTCGGGTTTTAGACTTTTCAGCACGAAAAGTTGGTCCAAAGGTAAATACCTTACCAAATGCAAAAGCTCCTGCCTCAGCATAAAGTTGACCTGTCTGAGAAAGATAAGCTGGCTGACCAAAATAATCTGTCTCAAAAAGTTCCGTCGTGCCCTCTGGTGCAGACGAAGTCAAAATAGGAGGATCCAACTTAATAAAGCCCTGTTCATTAAAAAACTCATAAGTGGCTCGGATAATATCATTACGAACCTGCATAATAGCATGCTGTTTACGTGAACGTAACCATAAGTGTCGGTTATCCATGAGAAAATCAGTTCCATGCTCTTTTGGAGTAATCGGATAATCAATTGACTCACCGACAACCTCTAAATCTGTAACATCAAGTTCATAGCCAAATTTAGAACGCTGATCTTGCTTAACGACACCTGTCACAACAACAGCTGTTTCCTGGCTAAGTTTTTTAATCGTATTAAACTTTTCCGTGCCTTCTTCTTCACCGTATTGATTAATAAAGTTGGGTTTAAAGGCAACTGCTTGGAAAAAGGCTGTTCCATCCCGTAATTGAAGAAAGGCAATCTTACCCTTACCCGACTTATTAGAAACCCAACCACCAATTGTGACCTCTTGGCCAACATGGTCCTTTACATTAATAATAGATAAGTAATCTTTAGACATATTTTCCCTTTTCTAATGTGTTAATTGTTTGACATATATACTTTTAAGCGATTAACCGCTTCTTTCAATGTTTCCAAATCAGTGGCGTAGCTAAGGCGGACATTCTCATCAGCTCCAAAACCTGCTCCCGTCACTAAGGCCACACCTGTTTTTTCTAAGATATCAGTTGTGAAGCTTGTCACATCTGTAAAACCCTTCATCCTAATTGCTTCAGATACGTTTGGAAAAAGGTAGAAGGCTCCTTGAGGTTTAATGACCTTAAAACCAGGTACTTCTGAAAGCAAGGGGTAAATAGTGTTGAGACGCTCCTCGAACGCTTGACGCATCTTCTCAACTGTTTCCTGCTCTCCAAGAAGAGCCTCAATAGCTGCGTACTGAGAGGCTGTTGTTAAATTGGAAGTGGTTTGCCCGATGATTTTACTCATCGCCGTAATCAGTTCTGGCTCACCCGTAGCATAACCGACGCGCCAACCTGTCATGGCATACGTTTTTGAAACCCCATTGATTACTAGCGTTTGCTTTCGAATGGCTTCTGATAAGGTTGAAATAGGGGTAAAGGTGTGGCCATTATATACCAAGCGACCATAGATATCATCTGCTAAAATGAGAACATCATTTTCCACTGCCCAGTTACCAATCGCTCGCAATTCATCTGCTCCATAAATCATTCCAGTTGGATTGGAGGGGGAGTTGAGAAGGAGAACCTTGGTCTTATCTGTTTTACTAGCTTTCAACTGTTCGACAGTCACTTTAAAGTCGGCTTCCTCAGTTGTCTTGACAAAAACGGGGCGACCTTCAGCCATCTTAACCTGATCTGCATAAGATACCCAGTAAGGACTTGGAATGATGACCTCGTCTTCAGGATCAATCACTGCTAGGAAAAACGCATAGAGTAAAAATTTTGCTCCTGTCCCCGCTACAATCTGATTGAGAGAGGGACGATAGCCGTAAAATGTCTCCACATGCTGGCTGATAGCTTCTTTTAAGGCAGGTAAACCGCTAGCAACCGTATAAAAGCTAGCTGAACCGTCCTCAATAGCCTTAATAGCTGCCTCTTGGACATTCTTTGGTGTTGGGAAATCAGGCTCCCCAAGTGTTAAACTTAAGATATCTCGCCCTTGTGCTTTCAGCGTTTTGGCTCGAGCAGAAGCCTGTAAAGTGACGCTTTCTTCCATTGTTAGAACACGTTGTGACAGTTTCATAATCCCTCCTTAGAGATGAAATCTCCTGATTCAAAATCAATATAGTAATAGGTCCTATCAGCATAGACTTCCCAAACAGCCTTCTCATCTATAGCACCCATGGTTACCTTCTTTGCTGACCCAGCACCATTTTCTTTGGCTACTGCTGCCGCCTCATCAGCAGTTAATCCGTGATTCAAGTTATAAATCAACACATCACCTCCCGATTCGGGTACCAATACAGCCAGTTGGTCATTGTCTGCTGAGCGACCTTGCAAACTATAGTAGGTCTTTTCCTTGCTAAAGATGGCAAAATTATCTATTTTGTCTAAATCACTGTAAGATTTCGCCACTTTCTCAGCTCTTGCTCTCGCGTCTTGATGCGGTTGAACGGACAAATCAAAAATCCAAATAATGGCGAAAGAAATGACTGCAAGGACCAACAAGAAGCCCAGAGTCAATTGTTGCCAAATTGATAAAGTTTTACTAGCCACAAAACGCTCCTCTATCTTATAATCTGTTGTCTATTATACACTAAAAGAGCCTAGATTTCTAACTTTTCTTAAAAATGATGAGCAACTTTTTTTAAAAAAAGTCTCATCAAAACAAATGGCAAGCTCCATAAATGATTTTACCACACTTCCTAAAGGAATAAAAATATAATCTTTTCTTGAATTTCCAGCCAAGTCCTGTTAAAATGGTTGCATGAGAGACGATATACAAGCACTTATTCAAAAAAACCGTTCGGCCCTTAGTGATATCATCGCCTTACGCCGAACACTTCATACGATTTCCAAATTAGAGGCACCTACTATCAAAAAACACGGCATTACCTTGACACAATTTGCTGTTTTAGAAAGCCTTTATAATAAAGGAGAACTCCGCATTCAAGACCTGATTGATAAAATGTTAACAACTTCTGGCAATATGACCGTTGTTATTAGAAATATGATTCGTGACGGCTGGATTGTTCGTAAGTCTAATCCTGAAGATAAGAGAGCTTCTTTGATTAACTTAACCCCCAAAGGGCGCCAATTTATTGAACAGATTTTGCCTGAACACTACGATAATATTGGTAACATTTTTGCTATCTTAACGGAAGAGGAGCGTAGGGATCTCGTCTCTATTCTGAAAAAATTCAAAAACTTGAGCTAATTTATTGCTAATTAGTGATAATAAAGGTATACTACTAGCATATTAAAACACCTAAAGGAGATATGACAATATGTCTAAAATTTTATTTATCGTTGGATCACTTCGTAAAGATTCTTTCAATGCACAATTAGCTGCAAAAGCAGAAGCTGTTTTAGCTGGTAAAGCTGAGGTAACTTACCTTGATTGGTCACAAATTCCATTTATGAACCAAGACATCGAAGTGCCTGCGCCTGCTAGTGTTGCTGCTGCACGACAAGAAGTCTTAAACGCTGACGCTATCTGGCTCTTTACTCCTACCTATAACTTTATGTTACCAGGAACGATTAAAAATCTTTTTGACTGGCTTTCTCGTGCTCTTGATTTATCAGATCCGACAGGCCCTTCTGCTCTTCAAGACAAAGTTATTGCTGTTTCTTCTGTTGCTAACGGAACATCTCCAGAAGCCCTCTTTACACAGGCTCGTCAACTCTTCCCATTCATTCGTATGAATCTCGTTGAAAAACAAGTTGGCGTGAGCATTAACCCAGAAGCTTGGGGAACAGGAATCCTTGATGTTTCAGAAGAAAGTTTATCCGAACTGCAAGCACAAGCACAAGCTCTCTTAGAAGCTACTAACTAATAACTAAAAACCTCCATCAGTCTAGCCTTCACTAGATTTGACGGAGGTTTTTTCTTGTCCTTATGCCCTAGAACTTCTTTCCTGATGAGTCTGGTATACGAAAGTGTCTAATTGCATCATAGAGTTCTTCCAAACGCATTTCTGCCTCCTGCTTGGTCTTCTTAATCGGGAGACGTTTTTTCTGATTGTTGTTCAAAAGGATCTCAACAACGATATCAGACGATAATGTCGTTGCTTTTGCTCTCTTATAAATGACTGTTTGAATTTGGACAATAGTTCTAATATCAACTAGCTGAATACCTTTAGCAAGACTTATCAAATGATGGCCATAGATGAGCAAACCTAAGTCTTTCATCTGATAGTCAGCTTGTAAAAGATTGGATAAT
Organism: Streptococcus sp. UBA6071; assembly: GCA_002436115.1. Classification (GTDB taxonomy): domain Bacteria; phylum Bacillota; class Bacilli; order Lactobacillales; family Streptococcaceae; genus Streptococcus. Next base: position 5,653 of record DIXV01000036.1, read on the forward strand.
TTTCCTTCAAGTTCCGGATAAGAAGTGAAGAGTTCCTTCTTCGCCTGTCTCAGTTTAATTTCTCGCCATATAGCACTAGCTAAAAAGAAAGTTGCTACAAGCAAAAGAAGTCCAATACCGATATGTCTTACCCCTTCTTCCCATCTAACTTTTGAAAGGGAGATGTAGCTATCTGTTGGTACCTGCCGTTCTGAAGAGGCATTCAGATCAGAAGCGATATCAGAGTATACTTCTCCTACTTCTGCTCCCGAGAGAATTTTAACCTTTAAATAGACAGGTTTATCACGCAAGCTATTGGATTTGCCAATTAAGTCTTTCACCTCTTTATCGCCAACAGGAGCTTCTAGAAGAGCCTGTCCATGATCGTGAGTGATGAGATAGATTTTGTCGGTACTTTCTGATGTCCGCATCTGAACAGGAACAATGGCATAGACGGCTACCGCCACCTCATCATAAACAATCTGGCTTGGGTCATAGCGTCTATCAGCTTGGTAATAGTTTTCAGCACTAGTCTGCCAACCTAGCCAAAACAAGAGGAGAGAAAAGGTGAGGCAAAGAACGCTTAGCAAAAATGGGAAAAAGGTGTTTCCTGATATTTTTTCCTTATTTTGGATTTTTTTTAGCATAGAGACCTCCTAGTTACTGCTTGCTATCACGCAAGCTTTTTTACAAAGACCAAGGTCTTATGAGTTGAGTAATGATCCTGATAGGCAAAGCCATCAAACCTCAATTCTTTCAGTTCTGCTACTGCTGTGACTTGTTGCTTAACTAATTCGTTTAGACACTTGCCACGAGCTTTTTTTGAGATGGTTGAATGTTTCTTCAGTTGACCATCTTTTTCCTCCATAAAAGTGCATCTTATCATCTTATCCTGAACGGACTTTGAAAAAACCGTCTCAAACTCACTGGATAATAAGGAAATAAGGATATCATCATCCGCTACTTCAGCATCAAAATGCGGTCGCCAGTAATGCTTTAACGTTTTGCCCTCAACCTTTAAGGGGGTTAAAAAATCTAGGCGATGGGCAGATATATTAGTAAAAACAGGAAGCATCCCATAAAGAGCAGATGTGATGTAAACATGCTTTTCCAAATAGGAGAGGTCTTTAGGGCTCAAGTCTCTTCGTTGTATCTGGCGATACATCAAGCCATCAAACAATTGCCAAGCAGGATAAGCCAAGGCTTTTCCCGACTTCAAAGCTACTAGACGAGTGGCTTCCTCTTCTGCTCGTTCTGGCTTGATCTTGTAAAGGTTAATCAATTCAGGTACTGATAGTTGGCTAAGGTGTTCCAAAACTAGTTTAACTTGGGGAGTGAGTTCTGGCATTAACTGGCTTTTAGCTGTGAAAGCCAGTTCTTTAGCCGTCGGCATTAAAATCTTCATAAAACGATTATAGCATACCCCTGTAAGCTCTTCAATTCTATAAAAGGCATCAAAATACAAGACCAACATCAGACAAAAGCCGTCATATAAGACTTTCAGAAGGCTTTAATCTTTTTGTTTGATACGTAAAAGAAACAGGCTTGTCAAATAATGGTAACTAGCGTAAAATAATAATAAAAAAGTCTGTAAGGGGACAGTTATGACTAAAACCAAGTATGAGACCATCATCTCTGACATTACCCATCAAATTGAGAAGGGACAATTAGGTGTAAGCAGCAAGTTACCTTCTATTAGAAGCTTAAGCCAATCCTATAAATGCAGTAAAGACACGGTTCAGCGAGCTCTGACCGACTTGCGACATCGGAAATTAATCTACCCTATCCAAAAATCAGGATACTACGTTCTTGAGGCACCGGAACAAGATAACCACTTACCCCTTCCTGCCTCTGAGATTGACAATCTCGCCTATGAAGACTTTCGCATTTGTCTAGATGAAACCTTAGTTGGACGGCAAAGCTATCTCTTTAATTACTACCATAAGCAAGAAGGATTGGAGGAACTGCTCCAGTCAGTCCATAAATTACTGATTGCCTCAGATGTTTACAGCAAGCTAGAACAATTGGTTATCACGACTGGAACACAACAAGCACTTTATATTTTATCTCAGATGGACTTCCCAGAAAACAAAAACGAAATTTTACTAGAAAGCCCAACATATCACCGTATGAATTCATTGGTTAAAGATCAAGGGTTGCCTTATCAAACCATTGATAGAAGCTGGTCAGGATTAGATTTTGAAAAATTGGAAGAGCTGTTCAAGAATCACCCCATTAAATTCTTCTACACCATTCCTCGATTACATAATCCTCTTGGCATGTCCTACACAGAAGATGAAAAAAAGAAGCTGGTGGAGCTGGCACATCGTTACAAGGTTTATATCGTGGAGGATGATTATTTAGCAGATTTTGACAAAAAGCACCCTCCTCTCCACTATTATGATACGAATCACAGGGTCATTTATATCAAATCCTTTTCTGCTGCCTTATTTCCAGCTCTGAGGATTGCTACAGTTGTCCTCCCCAAGCCTTTGCTCAAAAGGTTTTTGAATAGCAAGCAACTCATGGATTACGATACCAATCTGATTTTACAGAAAGCCCTATCCCTCTACATCAACAACGGTCTATTTAAGCGAAATGTTGCTGGTCTCAAGCGTCGATTTGAAGAAAACCAAAGGCAAAATCAGGCCATTTTGGAAAAGCACCCTTTTAACATACCTTATAAACTTCTTAATAATCGCGTCATTCTTGAATTAAGCAACCAAAAACAAGTTCAGATGCTCAAACAACATGATTTACCTCTCAACTTTTTAGAAGCTAATTCTTTGGATAATACCCAGAACCTCTATATTCAAGTTACTGGGAAGGAAGATCTTATCAAAACACTAGATATTTTGTCCTAATTGCTTGCTTTTCCTATTTATTTTCCTATTATTTTATGCTAGAATAAAGGCAGAGATTAAGAGATTAGAAAAAGGAGAATTTAAAAGTGTCAGTACTTTTCATCATCATAGCCCTTGCCTTAGTCGGTCTTGGTATTACCCTGCCAAATCATATTAAAATCAAACAATACCAATCTAGTGACTATTACAATCAGACAAAAAATTCTTTAGAAATGCTTAAGAATAATAAGGGCATACGTGGAGAGTACCTTATTTATCAAAAACTTGACCAATTGAGTGGCCATAAACGCTTTCTGTTTAACTGCTACTTTGTTAAAGAAAATGGAGACCGCACGGAAATTGATATTCTTTTCCTACATAGTACAGGAATCTATGTTATTGAATCTAAAAATTATAGCGGTTGGATATTCGGCACGGAAACAGACAAAAGGTGGACCCAATCTTTACTCTCCAAATCAGGACGACCAAATAAAAACCAGTTTTTCAATCCTATTATTCAAAACAAGGTTCATTTAAAAGCCTTGGCTTACTACTTAGGGGATGATAGCCTTAATTTTCACTCCTATATTGTATTTGGTAACGACACGACCCTAAAGAAAATAACATTGACGAGTTCCGACCATCATGTCGTTTGTCTGCCCAAACTTTTAGAAGATATTCATCACACCATCAGGCAAACGCCACCAAGCTTGTCACCTCAAAAGATTGAGCGCCTCTATAAGAGCCTTCTCCCATTAACAAAAAGAAATCAAGGCTTCAAAGAGCTACATATTCAACAAGTCCAAAAAGCTATCAAGCGACAAAGTCCAAAAACTCAGAAAAAACCTACAAACAAACTAAATACGCAACCCCGTCAGAGACCTCAGCTCATTCAGCCCAAACAACCTAGCCAAACGCTGAAAAACCAAAGTAAACAACTCACAAAACAATCTGAGCAACTGTCACAAACACTAGAAAAACAAACCCATCAAGGAACAAAACAACCTGAACAACTGGCGGAATTGCTAAAAAATCAGAGAAGTCAATTAGCTGTACAGCCTGAGCAATTAGCGGAAATGCTAAAAAATCAGAGAAGCCAAGTAGCTGAACAGCCCAAACAACTGACACAAACGCTAGAAAAGCAAACTCATCAAGGAACAAAACAACCTGAGCAACT
>DIXV01000034.1 GCA_002436115.1 Streptococcus sp. UBA6071
TCAGAGGCGTGCTAGTCTCTGGAGAAGTGTCAAAGACTTGAAAATCACTTCCTACAGGCAAATCTGCTTGGGCCAACTGATTTACCATTGTCATGTGAGCCAGTTCTTTCATGTTGTTTTCTTGAGATAGATGACCTAGATAGATTTTTTTTGTCTTGTTTCCCAAACTGCGAATCATCGCTTGAGCTCCATCCTCATTACAAAGATGACCTAAATCAGACAGAATACGCTGTTTAAGCTTCCATGGATAGGCACCTGATCTTAGAATTTCAATGTCATGGTTAGATTCAATCAAGTATGCATCAGCATTTTCAATCATGCCTGTCATTCGGTCACTAACGTAACCTGTGTCTGTCAGTAGAACAAAACTTTTGCCATCTTTATTAAACCGATAGAATTGTGGTGCTACAGCATCATGACTAACACCAAAAGAAGCGATATCTAAGTCTCCAAAGGTTTTGAGCTCCTCCATCTGGAAAAGATGTTTCTGACTTGCCTCAATCTTACCCAACATTTTTTTCTCTTCGAGGATTTTCCAAGTTTCAGCATTAGCATAGATATCCAATTTATATTTACGTGCTAATACACCAACTCCCTTGACATGATCAATATGCTCATGGGTTAAAAAGATAGCATCTAAATCCTCTGCTTTGCGATTGATTTCAGCAAGTAAACTTTCAACTTTCTTTCCTGTTAATCCGGCATCAACTAAAAGTCGTTTTTGTTTGGTTTCTAAGTAAAAACAGTTCCCACTTGAACCTGATGCCAAAACACTATATTTAAAACCAGTCATTCTGTCTGTTCCACTTCCTCTTCGTCTTCCCAATCATCAGAAACAGTCTCTATATCGTAAGGTAGAACGAAGGTGAATGTCGATCCCTTACCGTCCTCACTCTTTGCCCAGATAAAGCCTTGATGTTGCTTGACAATTTCCTTTGCGATAGCTAGACCTAAACCGGTCCCCCCTTGAGCTCTGCTCCTGGCCTTATCTACACGATAAAATCGGTCGAAAATTTTAGGCAAATCCGTCTTAGGAATCCCTAAACCTTCATCTGAGATAGAAATAATCAACTGATCTTCCGTCGTTTTCATACTCACCGTGATATCCCCTCCATCTGGGGAATACTTTATCGCATTGTTGATAATGTTATCCATAACTTGGGTCATCTTATCTGTGTCAATCTCAATCCATATAGGAGTTGTTGGATAATCCCGAACAATATGATAGAGTTTGCTACCATCCTGCTGTTTTATCTGATCAAAACGGTTAAGGATAAAAGTCATAAAAGCTGTCAGATTAACCAACTCTAAATTCAAGGGAGTCGTTTCGTTGTCAAAACGAGAGAGGTTAAGCAAATCTGAAATCATTCGTATCATACGATTGGTCTCATCTAGCGACACCTTAACAAAGCTAGGCGCTACACTATCTGTTAAAGCTCCATCGTTTAGAGCTTCCAAGTAGGACTTGACGGAAGTTAGGGGCGTTCGCAATTCATGACTAACATTAGAAACAAAGAGCCTACGATCTTGTTCTTCTTTTAGCTGCTCGGTCATATCATGTAAAACCACAACTAGACCTGCTGTAAAACCGGATTCTCTCCGAATAGGAGCAAAATTTGCCCTCAGATTAACATATTCTCCCTGTTGATTTTCATGTTCAATGAAAATTTCAGGTATTGTTTTTAACAAGTCAGTGAATTCATATCGGTCTGCAATACCCAAAACATCAAGCAAAGTCACATCAGAAGATAAACTTCCTATTAACCCCAACTGTTGTTTCGCCATTTCGTTGATAAGAATAACTCTTCCTAGACGATCTGTTGCCAAGACACCATCGCTCATATAGGTCAAAATAGAAGATAAACGGTTTGTTTCTTGTTCCAAGCTATCTTGTGTCAGGCGGATAACTTCAGATAAGTCATTGAGGCTATTCGTCATCTCAGTAATTTCTGGACTTCCCAAGACATCTAAAATTTCAGAGTAATCTCCCAAGATTAGGTCTTTGACCTTTTGATTAAGCACCTTAATTTGTTGATTATCCTTATGATTAGCCATCAATAGATAAATCAAGACAGATACAAATCCAATCACAATAAAGGTGAAAATGAAACCTTGGGAAAAAATAAAAAGTCTAAGTCGTTCAATCATTGGTCTTAATATAATAGCCAACACCTCGACGAGTCAAGATGTATTCCGGACGTCCTGGCACGTCTTCAATTTTTTCTCGGAGACGTCGAACCGTCACATCAACAGTCCGAACATCACCGAAATAATCGTAACCCCAAACTGTCTCAAGCAAGTGTTCACGTGTCATAACTTGTCCCATGTGCGTTGCTAAGTGGTAGACCAATTCAAACTCTCGGTGCGTCAATTCAAGATCTTTACCATTTTTACGAACCAGAAAAGCATCTGGTAGGATTTGTAAACCGCCAATGACAATTTCTGAAAGTTGTTTACTATCGGTTTCTGTCGGTTGCTCAGCAATTTCGCTACGGCGTAAAAGAGCTTTTACTCGTGCTTGTAACTCCCTGTTGGAAAAAGGCTTAGTCACATAGTCATCCGCACCAATTTCCAAGCCGATTACCTTATCAAATTCACTATCTTTAGCAGATAAGACAATAATCGGGATATTGCTGGTCTTACGGATAGTTCGTGCCACTTCCAAGCCATCTAACTCAGGCAACATCAAATCCAAAATGATAATATCAGGATGCTCGGCTTCGAACTGCTCTAGAGCTTCACGACCATCAAAAGCCGTTACAACTTCGTACCCTTCACGGCTCATATTAAATTTAATAATATCTGAAATCGGTTTTTCATCATCAACAATTAGAATTTTCTTCATGTTTTCCACCTTTAATCTTACGAAATCTTACCAATTAGTTAATTATACCAAAACTTGGGATAAAAGACTGAATTTTTATCTTAATCCCTCTTCTAAAGTCTCAAATCGAAAAAGGGTAATAGCGTCTGATGCTACTACCCCTTATCAACTGGAAAGATTTTAGTAAGGCAAGTGCATCTCGGTGCTATGGCCAACTAAAAGAGGCGCTATTCACCTTTGGTTGACCTTCAATATAATCCCTTTATTTTTTGCTTCACTACAAGTGTCGAATTTTCCTAAAATAAAAACTCTAAATTAAGATAATCCGAGACCTTTTCTCATTTCAATTACTCCGATAGAATAGTCAGCAAGTGCAGCAATCTACCACTTTGTCATCACGCTTAGTCATCTCCTTGGGACAAGCGAAAACTTCCTTGCTTAGGGTTGCATTTTATGACTGATACTAGCGACGCTAGAGCCATAGACACACCTGTCATTTCTAGAAACTCCTCCAGAGCTAAATAGACCTGATAATAGGCATCTGTTCCAAATCGTTCAAGCCAGAATGACGAAAATATCTCTACTGCAATTGCTCCTGTTAGAAAGATAGCAGCTCCGAGGAAAATACCTTGTCTAGCCCTTCTTGGGAGATTCCAAACAAAGCGAAATAGAGAAATACTTATAATTGCAGCGAGTATTAAACCTGGAATAGTCCATTTAATGTTCACTGCCATGGGAAGATTCCGAGCAAGAGCATCACCTAACTCTCCTAATCTCTCGTGAATCTGTGCAAACTCGTCAAATGCAGCGGAGAAAGCAACGATAGCTAAGAGTAAAGCGGGCTTCATCTTAGGAAGCTTGTGACTGTCGGATTTTGCCAAAAAGTAGATAAACAAAGCAACAATCCCAAGGGTAAACCACAATGAAGAATTATACCACGTTGGCAGATTAGATTCTGCATCTACTGCTATTAAATCATACAATACACTGGGAGGTGAGGTGGGGTCGCTATTCCTCCTCACAAACAGATAAATGAGCATATTAACGACACCCAATAATCCGTTGATCAGAAGTAGCGGTAAAAAAATCTGACTAATCTTGAGTCTTTTGAAAGAACTTCCTTCTTTTTGGCTGGGGGGTCCACTGGCGTTCTTCTTCTTTTTTTTTTGTTTTTT
>DIXV01000030.1:0-1043 GCA_002436115.1 Streptococcus sp. UBA6071
GGATACCCGCTCTAAAAATCTGAACTTTACTGTCTGAATATTCTGGAAATAAGAAAGAAATAGAAAATGAAAGCACTATTAAAGAATAAACTATTTATAACTAGCTTTGTTAGTGATATGTTGTCCAACTTTGGAGATGTCATGTACTATCTGGCTCTCATGACCTATGTCCTCCAGTTGCCTAATGCTAAGCTAGCCATTGCCTTGATTAGCATTTCAGAAACTCTGCCCATTTTGGCAGGATTTGTCATGGGTTACTTTGCAGATAGGACTCCTGATAAGATCAAAACCATCATTCAGACCCTACTTTTTCGTGTCGTCCTCTACATCCTGGTTGGGATTGTTATGGGCTTTGCCCCTGGACTCTGGGTGGTTATAGTAGCTAGTATCATTAATTTCCTCTCGGACATTTCTGGCCAATATGAAAATGGGCTCTTCACTCCCTTAAGTTTGAGGATTGTGTCAGACGAGGAGCGCTCAGATAGCTTTGCCTTTCGTCAGGCAGTAGGCTCGATATTTAATATCGTATTTCAGTCAGCTGGTGCTGTTCTAGTTTCCATCATGAGTTATCAAGCCCTAGCTTTTGTCAATGCAGGGACCTTCGCTCTGTCAGTTTTTATCATGTTGGCTATCAAGCCTAGTCTTGAAAGATTGCTATCCGACCGTCCCATCCAGCTTGCCCAGCAATCAGATGACGGGCATCTTATCAAGGATATGTGGACCAGTATGAAGGATGCCATTAAGGCGTGCATGAAAATACCTGAAATTCGCAAATCCTTGGTTGTTGTTCCTGTGATAAATGGCGTTTTTAGTGTTATCCCTATCATTATTGCTGTTATTATGAGTCAAGATAAAGATTTTATCCTCATCAATCCAGTAACCACCTTGGCGGCCATCACCTTTTTCAGCCTGGTTGGTGGTATCATAGGCAGTATTCTATCTATGAATGTCCTAAAGCAATTTGATTTTCTTCTTGCTATCCGCCTGACAACTATTCTTGTTCCCCTCTTTTTTTTCTTCCTTTTTGTTCGCAATGTTTACTT
>DIXV01000030.1:1321-2247 GCA_002436115.1 Streptococcus sp. UBA6071
CTTCCTGAGGAAAAATTAGCCATGATTGGTGGAGGAATTTCCACCTACTTCCAGTTGGGGTCCATCCTGCTTCGCTTGCTGGTTTCAGGTCTCATCCTTGTCCTACCTGTTGATTGGCTGAGTGTTCTTTTCTTGATGATTGGTATTGTCCTCATCCTCTATGCCTACGGTAGTGAGAAACAAATCATGAACAAAGCAACCTAAATTTACAAAGGAGCCTATGAAAAATACAAACATAGGCTCCCATTTTTTTGTATTTAATGATATAATGAAATAATTGAAATCTTGATTAAACACAGGAGAATACAATGGCAGAAGCTATTCGAGTGCGTTATGCACCAAGTCCAACTGGACTTTTACATATCGGAAATGCGCGAACAGCGCTCTTTAACTACCTCTACGCCCGTCACCATAATGGAACTTTCATCATCCGCATTGAGGACACTGATCGCAAACGTCATGTGGAAGATGGGGAGCGTTCGCAGCTGGAAAATCTGCGCTGGTTGGGGATTGATTGGGATGAAAGTCCAGTAACCCATGCCAACTACCGCCAATCAGAGCGTTTGGAGCTCTATCAAACTTACATTGACCAACTCTTGGCAGAAGGTAAGGCCTACAAGTCTTACGTGACGGAGGAAGAATTGGCGACAGAGCGTGAGCGCCAAGAAGCAGCAGGCGAAACACCTCGTTATATCAATGAGTTTCTAGGCATGTCTGAAGAAGAGAAAGCATCCTACATCGCAGAGCGCGAAGCAGCTGGTATCGTGCCAACTGTCCGTTTGGCTGTTAACGAAGAAGGTATTTACAAGTGGACAGATATGGTTAAGGGCGATATCGAGTTTGAAGGTGCAAATATCGGGGGCGACTGGGTTATCCAGAAGAAAGATGGCTACCCAACCTATAATTTTGCCGTTGTGGTTGATGAT
>DIXV01000030.1:2548-4034 GCA_002436115.1 Streptococcus sp. UBA6071
CTCATTATCAACTCTGAAACTGGGAAAAAATTGTCCAAGCGAGATACCAATACGCTACAATTTATTGAAGACTACCGCAAGAAAGGCTATCTGCCTGAAGCAGTCTTCAACTTTATTGCTCTCCTTGGTTGGAACCCAGGTGGGGAAGAGGAAATTTTCTCTCGTCAGCAGTTGATTGAACTCTTTGATGAAAATCGCCTCAGCAAGTCTCCGGCAGCCTTTGACCAGAAGAAACTTGATTGGATGAGTAACGATTATATCAAGAAAGCTGATGTTGAAACGGTCTTTGCCCTCTGTAAACCTTTCTTGGAGGAAGCTGGACGCTTGACAGACAAAGCTGAAAAATTGGTCAAGCTCTATCAGCCCCAACTCAAATCTGCAGATGAAATCCTTCCATTGACAGACCTCTTCTTTGCAGACTTCCCTCAATTAACAGATGCTGAAAAAGAAGTCATGGCTGGCGAAACCGTGCCAACTGTGCTTACAGCCCTCAAGGAAAAATTAGAGGCAATGACTGACGAGGACTTCCAGTCAGACAATATCTTCCCGCAAATCAAGGCTGTCCAAAAAGAGACAGGCATCAAGGGTAAAAATCTCTTTATGCCCATCCGTATCGCTGTTTCAGGTGAAATGCATGGACCAGAGCTTCCAGAGACGATTTACTTGTTAGGGAGAGAGAAGTCTATCCAGCATATTGAGAAAACACTGGCTGGACTGTAGTCAAATAAGTGCTAGCCCGTCGTTGAATCTGCTAACAAGTGAGCCCTTCGTTTAGATGAGATCAAGGCTGGCTTATCTCTTCTTGAACTACAGATTGCTTCAAATAGAGATCGGGATAGCCATTTAAGCAACGAACCAATCGTTTTGCCTCTTTTTCAAGGAGAGGTCTTAACCAAATGCGTGCTGCTACTTACAGCAGTCACCCCTTCTGTTTAAATGAAAACAAAGTCTAAAAGAGAAAGGAAGATTTGATGCCAAAAAAAGGAAACACCAGAGACCTAGCCTTGTCTGCTATCCTAACAGCATTCGGGATTCTTATCCCTATAGTGATGCCCTTCAAGATAACGCTTGATCCAGCCTCCTATACCTTGGCTAGCCATGTCCCGATTTTTATTGCAGTCTTCATCTCACCAAGAGTAGCGGTTTCAGTCGCTATGGGTTCTAGTTTTGGTTTCTTTTTAGCGAGCTTTCCTCCTCTTATTGTGGCAAGGTCATTGACACATCTTATCTTTGCTTTGGTTGGTGCGCTTATTCTCAAAAAAGCGCCTAAGATTTTGGGGCGCCCCTTCTCAATTTTTTCCTTTGCTGTCCTTCTCAATCTTCTCCATGCCTTTTGTGAGGTACTTGTTGTTTATGGGTTGACTTCGGCGGGGCAATTGAGTGCATCGTATTGGTATACCTTATTGGTTCTTATTGGCATAGGAACAGTCATTCACGGCCTTATTGACTTTTATTTATCGCTCTATATATGGAAAGTAATCCCTAA
>DIXV01000030.1:4317-9020 GCA_002436115.1 Streptococcus sp. UBA6071
TTAAATAACCCTTTGTTATTACTGGGTTTGGCATTTTGAGAAAATATGATATAATAGGGTGATATATAAAATGGAGGACAAGTTTGAGGAAGAGCTATCGGGTCAAACGGGAGAAAGATTTTTCAGCCATTTTTACCCAAGGTCAAAATTTTGCCAATAAAAAATTTGTACTTTACAAATTGGAAAGGGCTCAAAAACATTTTCGATTCGGTCTATCTGTCAGTAAAAGACTAGGAAATGCTGTTGCTAGAAATCGCATTAAACGGCACTTGCGGCACGTGCTTCAAAACCATAAGGATCACTTAGGGACAGAAGACTTTGTGCTTATTGCTCGTAAAGGTGTAGAGAATCTAGATTATCAAGAGGTGGAAAAGAACCTCCTTCATCTTCTCAAATTGGCAAAATTATATAAAGAAGATGCAGAAGGTAAGCACACGATTGAGAGCTTTGATTGAAAATTAGTAAAAGAGAATTAAACAAGTAGGAGAAACAATATGTTGTTTACTGGAAAAAATGTTGAAGAAGCCATTCAAAACGGCTTGAAAGAGTTGGACATTACCCGACATAAGGCACACATTACAGTTGTGGCACGTGAGAAGAAGGGGTTTTTGGGTCTTGGGAAAAAACCGGCGCGGGTTGAAGTAGAAGCCATTAGTGAAGTAACCGTTCAGAAGGCCAATCAAAAAGCTGTCCGAGGAGTTCCTGACAAAATCAATGAACTCAATGAACCGGTTAAAAGTGTGAGTGAAGAAACAGTTGACTTAAGTCGAGTTGTAGCTGCTGTCAAGAAATTTGAAGAGCAAGGCGAGGTCGTCGAAGATGACATTAAGGCAGAGATTCTTAAAAACGACAAAACAGCTTCCACAATCTTAGAAGAGACAGGGAAAATTCGGATTCTCCATAAGGAGCTGACAAGTTCTGAAGAGGCTAAAGAGACCAACGAGGCTACTGTTGAGAAAGACAGTCAAGAGGCTGAAACTTCTGAAGCAGAAGGGTTTGAAAATCTAGATATAAAAATATCGCCAAGCTATGACATTGATGAAGTGGCTCAGAAAGTATCAACTTATCTGCAAAAGGTCCTTGATGACATGGATGTGGAGGCAGAACTCGACATTACCCATAATCACCGTTCAATCAATGTTCAGGTTGACACGAACGAACCTGGTCGTGTGATTGGCTACCATGGAAAGGTGCTAAAAGCCCTACAACTTTTATCTCAGAATTTTATCTATAACACTTACGGGCGAAATTTTTACGTCTCCTTGAACATCAATGACTATGCCGAACATCGTGCAGAAGTCTTGCAAGGGTATGTTCAACGGGTAGCCAACCGCGTTCTTGAAACGGGTCGTGCTTATCATACAGATCCTATGTCAAATAATGAACGAAAAATGATTCATCGAATTGTTTCCAAAATCGTTGGTGTGACTTCTTATTCTGAAGGAAATGAACCCCGCCGCTATGTTGTCATTGATATTGAAGGGCAAGATGCTTAATCGCTATTCTTATTTTCCCTTTGGATTAACTTGACAAAAGTTATCTAATCATATAGAATAGAAAGGTATGTTTAGTAACTGATCAAAAATAGCCGGCTAAACGCTTACGAAAATTTATGAGGAGGTATCCAGGTGAAACGTACTTATCAACCAAGTAAAATCCGTCGCGCACGTAAACACGGTTTCCGTAACCGTATGTCAACCAAAAGTGGTCGTCGTGTCTTGGCAGCTCGCCGTCGCAAAGGACGTAAAGTTTTAGCAGTTGCCTAATAACCTAATGAAATACTCAAACCAACAGGAACTCGAGCCTGTTGGTTTTTGTTTTTTTCAGCAGTTGCAGAGATGGGCTGATAGAAAAGCTCAGTCCTCTTTTAAGAGGTTGCTTAATATAAAAAACACCTAACTAATAGAGCTTAAGGTCATCGTTTTATAGAGATGCTTCTTTTTAGGGTTGCTACTTTTTTCTGACCCTGTAGGCTTTTCTTTTCTGGTGCAGTTGACAAAGAGCTGATTTTACAGTATTATTTCAATAAGAATATTAATGTTACAGTGGTATGTCGTTTAAAAGCTGGAAAGTTAATGTGGAGGAAGATGAATAAAAGTAGCTAAGTCCTTAAAATTACATAAGGCAGATTGATTGATAATTGGTTATTTTTCTTAATTCGGTATTGTAAAATTAAAGCAATCTCTAAAATAACTAACGTTTCCTAAAAAGCAGCTAATTATTGGAGGAGAATACAAATGGATAAACAAGATTGGATAGAGTTTTTTGAGGCAATTAACTCACGTACACCAACTGAGGAAGAAATTGCAAATGCCCTTGCATCTGGTGAATTTGTAGATGAACAAGTAGAGGTCGTTTCTGATGATAATCAACCAGAGGCTAATGCGATTGATGAGCAAAAAAGTGATGACCTCTCGGCTGAAAAAGCAATCGTAACTAAAGCGGTAGCGACACCAGTTGAAGAAAGAGTTAAAGAGACGGAGCAAAATGTTTCAGCAGTTGCAGTAGAGCCTGCTGAAAAAGTCAAAGAAACTGGTACAGGTGCACCTGTTAAAAACCCAATAAGCAACTATTTCACTTGGCTTTTAGATACTTTAAAGCATCCGACGACTAAGTCAGACGGATATGAAAAATCATTTTCTTGGATAACGATGGGTCTTATTGCTTTTTTCGTGGCAGTGACGATGACCTTTATTTTACGTGAGACATATTCTCAAGTGAGTACAGGCTATGGTTTTTTCCCGTCAAGTTATGCATCCAATAATCCTTTTGGTCTTGGAACATTTATCGCTCTTTTTGTTGGTTTCTTTATTCTGGTGATTGTGATTGCTTTTTCGACTTGGGTGGGTTTAAAAGTTATAGGAGATAAAACGACTTTTGCTGGTGTTGTTGATAAGTATGCTAGTCTTTACATACCTGTTGTGGTCTTGGTCGCAGGGTCATCTGTGTTGGCTTCTATCCGTCTGACCGTACTGGGTTATGTCCTACTTTTCTTAGCGATGTTCATTCTTTCAGTTGCTCTATTTTATATTATTTTCAGTGCGAAGAACGAACGAGAAATGGATGATTTTTATGCAAAGCTATTGGCTTTACTCGTTACCGGGTTGATTTCGACTGTTTTATTCACAGTACTTTTTCTAAGCTTGATGCCATCCCTCGTGCAAATATCCTAAAAGTGGAGGAAAAAACGTGAATGCACAAAAATATATAAGATTATTTGAAAAGGTTATCGGACGTAAACCATCCCCACCTGAGTTTGTGAGAGCGAAAGCATCTGGATTTGACCCTAAGCAGATAAAAGCGATCGCCAATGGAGACATGAAAATAGCTGAATCATCTCATCAGGTCAAAGAACAACTGGGAGATAGTGATGCTGATATAAAAGAGTTCTCTACAAGGGGTGATGAAGCACTAGGACAAGATGGAGATAAGCCTGTTGAAGAGGTTCCTTCAAATAGAACCGCCAAAGACTATGTGGCGGTATTTGAAGCTACAACAGGACGTAAGCCAACAATTCAGGAAATGGCAGATGCGAAGTCCAATGGGTTTGACATCCAGGGGATTTCTGGAACAAATGAAACCGCTGACACAGCATTAGAAACAGACTCTCAAGCGATTGCTACTACTCTACCTAAACTGGAGAAATCTGTTGATGAAGGGGAATCGGAAAAAGCAGCAAAAACACCTGAAACAAGTCAAAAGGTTAAGAAATCCAAAAAAAGACTGACAATCCTACTGACTTGTCTTGTTATTTTGCTACTGTTTGGAGGGATTGGGTTATCTGATTATCTGGGTACAAGCAGTATTTTCTATGGGACCAAAGGGCTTATTTATAAAATTAAGGCAAGTGACACAGATTATTTGGAAGTCAAAGATGAGAGCGGCCTTGAATTGAGTAATCAAATCAAGAAACAATTTGATAAGGATTTTTCTAGTCTTAGTTTAAGATCTAATGTAGAACTAGATAAAGTTGACATGATTAAAGCCTATGCAGAAGGAAACAATGCTACAATTCTTAAGCATCAAACACATTTGAGAAAACTGGAAAAAGATTTAGATCAAATTGCATCTGAAGAAGCGTCCGAGGATAGATTTGCTTATGAAGACTACAAGGAGTCAGCTAAGCGTGCCTACCTTGAAAAATTATCAAAATACAAAGCCTTGCTTGAAGAACAGAATAAACTTTATTTAGCTGAAGTTACAGCAGGTATGGAGCAAGTTACTAAAGATATCGAAGCAGGAAATAAGCTTTTTGACGAGTTAGAGAAAAAACAACAAGAACTTGCAGAAAAAGAAGCTGCTGCTGAAAAAGAGAAGGAGGAGCTTGAAAAACAAGCGAATGCTAAAACCATCTCCAATTTTCCAATTTCTGGCTTACCAAGTACCATCACATCATTTACGACAGCGAAGGTTTATAAAATGACTGCTTCTGAATTGACTTGTCGCTCGAGTGCTGATCCAAAATCCACAGGAGTTGGTTCAGCTTTCGAAGGTGACGAGGTGCGGTTTACAGACTTTCAGGTGTCTGGTAAGCTAACTTACGGAAAATTCGTCTCTAATGCCACTGGTCAAGATATGTGGATTTCATTATATAATTCGGATGAAAAGACGTTTAACTTTGTGGAAGTTTCATCTGATTCAAGCTATTCAAGTGGGAAAATGATTTCGGAATAGGTCATTGAAAAGGCAGCTAGAAAATCTTA
>DIXV01000111.1 GCA_002436115.1 Streptococcus sp. UBA6071
ACCAAAATAAGCAACAGGGGAAATAATTTTTTTCGCATCCTAGCACCTCCTCCTATCATTCGGCAACGGCTTCTAAGCGCTCTAAGAACCGAGAGACGTCTTCATAATTCTTGGCAATGTACTCCTTAGCGGCGTCTTCTCCTAATTCTAAAACAGGTAGAGGAACTAAGCCCTCATAGACGGTCTCTTTAACCGTCTCCCAGTTTTCATTTTGGAGAAATTCCTTCTCCCGAACAGAAACATCTTGCTTAACATCTTCATAATAGGAAGCCATCGCAGCCTCGTAAGACTGTCCTTTTTCCATACGTCCGATAATATTAACCGAGTCTAAGTCAGCCTTATAGTCATCTTCACCTATACTTGGCTTCCTATCATTTGCGTTGTAGGTGGTGTCTCCCTCCCAGCCAGACAAATCCTTGACATTTTCCCTACCTCCATAAAAATCCGATAATTGGAAACCTGTTGGATTTAGGTGGGTGGCCATGGTGATCGACTGGTGGGTGAAGTCCGCATGCCCTTTTCCATTATTGGAGTAGGCCTTAAGCTTCCTATCCCAAAAGGCATCAAAGCCTTCTGCACTACCATAGGCTTCCTTATATTTTCCCCTAGCGGCTTCATACAATCCTCGAGCTTTCATTTTTTCAACATTCCCTGTTTCTCCACTAGCCATTTCATGTTGCAACCTTAAATTGTAATTCAGTTGCTTGGCCTGGTCTTTCGTCAAGCCTAGCTCCTCAAAAATCTCAAGAAGAGGTTTGGCTACTCTCTCTACTTGCCCTCTATTCCGAGCTCTATAAACTTCAATGTAGAAATAGGGTGTGAGCTGACCCGCAGTCTCATTCCATTGAGCATCATTATAGCTCGCACCACCCAATAGTCTAAGCAAGAGATAATCCCTCTCTTTTTGGGATAAGTCAGGGAACTTCTCTGCAATTCCATTTCGAACGTCAAGAATCTGTTGAGCCGTTTGGACATCAAACCCATATTGTATCATCAGGTTTTCAATATAAACCTTGTCCTCTTGACTAACCTTCAGATCTTTCGTCGCATGGTAGGCAGAGAGACTGGTTGCCCAAGTCATATTGTCGAGTGTCTTGAATGTCCCCGTAGCGGCATCCCAGCTATTTCCCAACTGGGAAATCCCTGTGCTCATCTGCGTCTCAATAGTCTCCAACTCATCAAAGAGGCCAGCCGAATAGGAATCATAAGCCCGTAAATCCTTTAAAATCGTTTCATAGACACGCTTATTTGCATAGTGACTTCGAATAAGCTCAACGTTATCACGCTTTAGCTGACGGTTGGTTTCTGTTGAGAGAGATGCTTTGGAGATGGATTCGTTAATCTCACTTAATTGGGCAATCAGAGAGTCTTCTTGCTCGATTTTTTGCAAAAGGTCATCTTCTCGCCAACTTTTGGTATCAACCATATCTTGGTAGTCCGTAGGTAGTTTGCTAATCGCAGTAGATAATGCTTCTCCATAAAGTTCACCCCCTTTAGCCAAGGGGAGTAAGACGCTGGAGAAATAATCCCTAGCGGAATCATAAGCTTTTCCTTGAAGACTATCTATGTCATTGGCAAAAGCCTGAATCGCTGTCTGTAACTGCTGATAGCCTTCTAACTGCACTTGACAATGACTAGTCACGCTATCTGCTTGTGCTTGCGATTGCTCCAAATACATATCAATGCCCATGGCCTGCCTCCTCTTCTCTGAGAATTTCTCTTTGTTTGTCATAGTAGACCGCATCCATCTGATCTTCTACTTGCCGTTCCTCTTTTTTGAGGTCATCTATACCATCTGCCAGATGTTCAAATGTCTGATATTTTAGCTGTCTCAATCGGTCAATATTCCCCTCTAAATCACTCGCATACCTGCTTTGATAAGCGGATTCCCATAGGTCAGCCTCTGAGGCCGCTCTGTGATACCACTCATAATCCTCATAGATTTGCTCAACACGAAAGCGTTGTTGACTAACCTCTTCTAGTTGATAAGATAATTGACGTTCTTTTTGATGCAGTTCATCCCATTTACGCATATTACCCCTCAAAACTTTCTGCACTTGCTGCATCAACCGCTTCAAAATCACTCGCCACGGAATGCAAGTTGCTGGAGGCTGTTGAGACCGCCGAAACCACTTGATCTAGTAGAGTCTTTGACTTATCCATTGCTGCATGTGCCAGCTGATTGCCTTGTAGGGTTGTTTGACTATCTTTTTCAGCCTCACCAATAGCACTTAATTGGTCTGTCGCAGTCTGAATTCCAGTTGCATACTGATTTGCGATACTTGAATCACTTGTAATTGTTCCCATAAATAGACTTATTTTCCTTAAAAATATAATAACTGTTCTTATTTTATCATAAATAAGGCATTCAAACACCCCAAAAAAGTTGAGAAATTCTCCCAAAAATCCCTTGCTCGGCTAAAATGACTGACAGAAAGCACCTAGAGGGTTGCCTTCTCATCATCAACCTTAAGCTAACATTTGACCTAAGCTGATGTGATTTTAGGTCCTCTGGACGGGTGCAAAAGGTGCTGATATTGTAAAAGGAGAACAGATTTCTCCGTTCTCCTCATCACTATTAGGTTGGCTAGGTTTTTAAAAACACTCACTGGATTTATTTGGCATAATCAATTGCACGAGTCTCTCGAATGACAGTAACCTTGATATTACCAGGATAATCAAGTGTCCTCTCGATCTGTTGCCGAATATCATGGGC
This sequence comes from Streptococcus sp. UBA6071, assembly GCA_002436115.1. Taxonomy (GTDB): domain Bacteria; phylum Bacillota; class Bacilli; order Lactobacillales; family Streptococcaceae; genus Streptococcus. The sequence goes on from DIXV01000111.1 coordinate 2,717, forward strand.
CAATATGGTCATTTTGTCGTCTTTGATAACAGTCGGTTTAACAACCACACGAATTTCTCGTCCAGCTTGAAGAGCGTAGGCTTGTTGGATACCCTTAAAGCCAGTTGCGATCTCCTCCAGATCCTGTAGTCGCTTAATGTAGTTTTCCATGGACTCACTGCGAGCACCTGGGCGCGCGGCGCTGAGGGCATCTGCTGCTGCAACAATAACAGCAATGACAGACTCTGCCTCCACATCACCATGGTGACTAGCAATTGTATTAACCACAACAGGGTGCTCTTTGTATTTCTTAGCCAATTCCGTACCGATCTCGACATGGCTACCTTCAATCTCTCGATCGATAGCCTTACCAATATCATGTAAGAAACCAGCTCGTCGAGCGAGTGCAATATTTTCTCCTAATTCACCAGCAAGAACTCCAGAGAGCTTGCCAACTTCGATGGAATGACGGAGAACATTTTGTCCATAAGATGACCTGAAATATAGGCGACCCATGGTTTTGATCAAATCAGGGTGAAGGTTTGGTGCGCCAATCTCATAAGCAGCTTCCTCACCGTATTCTCGAATCCGCTGATCCATCTCCAAGCGTTTCTTCTCGACTAACTCTTCGATGCGAGCGGGATGAATCCGACCGTCCTGCAACAGTGTTTCCATGGTCATGCGTGCAATCTCACGGCGAATCGGATCAAAGCCAGAAAGAATAACTGTCTCAGGCGTGTCGTCAATAATCACGTCAATTCCCGTCAAACTTTCAAAGGTACGAATATTACGACCCTCACGACCGATAATCCTTCCTTTCATGCTTTCATCTGGAAGGTGGACAGAAGTGACCGTTTGTTCCGTCACATAATCTCCTGAAATGCGTTGCATGGCTTGAACCAAAAGATTCTTGGCTAACTTATCGGATTTTTCCTTAGCTTCCTGCTCTGCTGTTCTAATCAAACTAGCAACTTCATGGTCTAAGCCATTGCGTGTATCCGTTAGGATAATATCACGCGCCTCAACCTGACTCATCTGAGCGACTTGCTCTAATGCTTTTGTTTTTTGAGCTTCTAGCTCTGCAACTTTCTCTTCACGCTCATTGATGTGTTTAGTTTTATCTGCGAGACTTTGCTCTTTTTGCTCGAGTGTTTTTTCTTTAGTGGTTAAATTATCATCCTTACGATCAAGATTTGTGGCACGTTCTATCAAACGGGCTTCCGTTTGTTTCAGTTCCTGTCTTTCAGATTTAAATTCTTTTTCGATGTCTTCTCGATATTTTCTCGCTTCTTCCTTAGCTTCTAGGCGTGCTTCTTTCTTCAAAGCATTTGTTTCTCTCTCCGCAGCTTGGATCAGTTCGCCCGCTTGACGCTCTGCTTGACCACGAAGATTGATGACTTCCTGTTCGGCATTTAGAAGTTTTAACTCTGTGGCTTCTTCTTGTGATTTCATCCTCGCTGAAATCACAAAATAACCAACAGCTAAACCTATGAGCGCAAAGACAATGAGAATTAAACCATTTGTCATGTCTTTACCTCTTTTTAATGTTTTTAATTTTTTGAATTTTAACAAATTCCATTTCATTCTATCATAAAAATACACTTTTCACAATCTAAAATAACTAGCTGTGGTATAATTGTTTAAAAAAGAAAAGGAGTATCTAAAAATGCAAAAAGAAGTTATTGTTGAGAGTTTTGAACTTGATCATACCCTAGTCAAAGCTCCCTATGTCCGTTTAATCAATGAAGAAATGGGGCCAAAAGGTGATGTCATCTCCAACTTCGATATCCGCTTGCTTCAACCGAATCATTCAGCTATTGATACCGCAGGCCTCCACACTATTGAACACCTATTAGCCAAGTTGATCCGTCAACGCATTGATGGCATGATTGACTGCTCACCTTTTGGTTGCCGAACAGGCTTTCACCTAATCATGTGGGGACAGCATACAAGCAAAGCCATTGCCCATATCGTCAAGGAAAGCTTGCAGGAGATTGCTGAGACAACCACTTGGGAAGATGTCCCAGGAACCACCATTGAATCCTGTGGTAATTATAAAGACCATAGCCTCTTTTCTGCTAAGGAGTGGGCAAAACTAATCCTTGAGCAGGGCATTTCCAGTGATGCCTTTGAAAGAACTGTTCTTTGAGACCTCTCAGCCTAGGCCAGCTCGGCTAGGAAAACCTTTTGAGGGTCATCTAAAAAGTGCTTATTTTTCAGCAGATGATGGCAATAGACTAGATTGTCTCAACGAGACTTCACTTTTATGCTCTGTGTCTCTAGCGCCAAAGAGCCGACCTCGTGACATCTCTTCAAAACATCTTAGAGGTTGAGGCAACAATCGGCATGTTGAAGAACACACTTTTACTGACTTAACGCTGCAAATCTACCTAAGTTTCTAAAACCGAGGAATGGGTGCTTAAACATCCGCCTCTCCTCAACAAATGGTGCCTAGAATAAACTTAAAAGAGACTGGACTTTTTTGTCAAGCCCCAGCTAAAATGG
>DIXV01000050.1:0-10964 GCA_002436115.1 Streptococcus sp. UBA6071
GTCATTTTTGATGCCATAGGGTGTAATGACACGTAAAAGTGCACCTATTTTTTCTGCATCCCCTGTCATCTGAACAGTAATAGACTTAGGAGCTACATCAATAACCCCTGCACGGAAAGGTTGAATAATTGCTAATATTTCTGCTCGCTTAGCTGGGGGAGCTGAAATTTTAACGAGGACAACCTCCCTCTCTAAATGAGGTAAATCCGTGATGTCACGTACGCGGACAACATCAACTTGTCGGTTGAGCTGCTTGATAATTTGTTCCACTTCATCAAAGGTCTCAACGTCAATAATAACGGTGATCCTAGAGATATGAGGCGTTTCTGTTTGACCGACTGAGATTGATTCAATATTAACCTGACGCCTTGAGAGAACACCTGTAAAGCGATTCAGGACTCCAGTGGAATTACGAAGTTTTGCTGTTAACATTCTACGCATGGAACTTCACCCCCAACATTTCATGATTACTCTTACCCGATGGCACCATTGGGTAAACACGTTCACGATTAGAGATAGAAACCTCAATCAGCATTGGCCGATCTTCTGTTATGACCTCTAGGTCTTTTGCAACCGTCTCTGGGTTCGTCAATCGGTAATGCTTAATGCCATAAGCTTCCGCTAGTAGCTGGAAATTAGGCTCATCATCAAAAGTAGACTCGCTTCGACGCTCGTTGTAAAAAGCTTCCTGCCACTGTCTCACCATACCTAGAGAGTGATTGTTTATAAGAACCACCTTGATGGCAACCCCGTAACCATTTAAAGTCGCTAATTCCTGATTGGTCATCTGGAAACCGCCGTCTCCTACAAACAGGATAACTTCCTTTTCCAAATTTGCTAACTTGGCACCGATAGCGGCTGGAATGCCGAAGCCCATCGTTCCAAGACCTCCTGAGGTGATAAGCTGACGCTCATTTTTATAGGGGTAATATTGGGCAGTCCACATTTGGTGTTGGCCAACATCCGTTACCACAATCGCTTCCCCTTTTGTTAACTCTCCAATGCGTTCAATAACTTCTTGGGGTTTGATAAATTGAGGGTCTTTTTCATAGGGCAAGACTCTCTCTTTATTATAGGTCACCCGTTTAACCCATTCACTGCTATCATTTTCAATGGTTGCCGACCCTAATAAAAGCCTCAGAGCCTGTTTGGCATCCCCTACAACAGGAATATCTGCCTTAATAATTTTAGAAATCTCAGCAGGATCAATGTCTACATGTGCCACAAAGGCGTCTTTGGCAAATGTTGCTACCTTTCCTGTCAAGCGGTCATCAAACCGTGAACCAAAGTTGATTAAATAATCGGTTTCACTCAATGCCATATTGGCAGCATAGGAACCGTGCATCCCTCCCATACCAAGGCTAAGAGGATGTGCAGATGGAATGACTCCCAAACCTAGGAGCGTCGTCACCACTGGAATGTGATACCTTTCTGCGAAAGCTACCAACTCCTTTGTTCCGTTCGCATAATTCACCCCACCACCAGCTAAAATCAGTGGCCGCTTCGCTACTGCTAACTGCTGGAGAATCTTCTTAATCTGCAAGCCGTTAGGGACTATCGTCGGCTGATAGCTTGGGATATCAATTTCAGGGTCATTGATAAATGCAACTTTCTTTTCCTGAATATCCTTTGGTAGGTCAATAACTACCGGACCAGGTCTCCCCGTCGTCGCAATGTGAATGGCTTCTGTAATGACTCTTGGAATTTCCTCTGTTTGACGAATTTGGTAATTATACTTAGTGATAGGCATGGTTGCCCCCACAATATCTGCTTCTTGAAAAGCATCCTTACCAATACCAGGAGTTGCCACCTGACCCGTGAACACCAAGATTGGGACACTATCACTCATAGCATCTGCTATTCCCGTGATTGCATTTGTGGCTCCTGGGCCTGATGTTACGAGAGAGACTGCTAGCTTTCCAGTAGACTTGGCATAACCTTCTGCCTCATGAAGAGACCCCTGCTCATGACGAGATAAGATGTGCTGTATCCCTTCGAAGCGGTAAATCTCATCATAGAGTGGTAGAACGGCACCCCCAGGGTAGCCAAAGATAATATCTACACCTAACTTTTTGAGCGTCTCCAGAACAAGTTGGGAGCCTGTTTTAGGCTCATCTAGTTTGATTTTTCCCATATGACCTCCGTTTCTATCCGAGTAGTTTCAAATTTTCTAAAAATTCAAAAATATTAACTACTATCATAACATTTTTAAGAAAAAAAGCAAGACTTTTTCAGATTTTTGCACGCTCTTTCTATACAAAGATACATAGGTAAAAATAGATAGACAAGCACCCATCTTTTCCCTATAAAATCCATAGGGGCTAAGAAGGAGAAACCTTGATTTGCTAGGGATTTCCTACAATCAAAAAATCCGATAACATTTCTCTTTCTAAAGTGAATGTTATCGGATTTTAACGTTTAACGTGAGCTTATAAACTTGCTTGAGCTTGTTCGCATCTATTCTACACTAAAGAGATATGGATATACAGGTTGATTCCCTATATAAATATCAATATCTATCTCTGTAAAGGTTTCTTCTAATTTCTGAGCGATTTTTTCAGCAATCTCCTTCTTCCCACCTTCTCCGACGTAAATGCTAACAATCTCACTGTCCTCATCTAGCATCTGGGCAAAGGTTTCAGAAAGGGTATGGAACATATCTGGATCAGAGATGACAATCTCACCATCTACCATGCCTAAATTATCATTTTCACGAATGGTTAAGCCGTTGATACTTGTATCACGAACTGCTGTCGTCACGCTACCGCTCTTAACATCTGCTAAAACAGCCGTCATAGCCGCTTGATTCTCCTCCAAAGACTTGGTTGCATCAAAAGCCAATAAGCTGGTTAAGCCTTGTGGCACCGTCTTTGTTGGAATGACGATAGTCGGCTGTTCTGCCACCTCTGCAGCAGCTTCTGCCGCCATTTGAATATTCTTGTTGTTTGGAAGAATAATGATCTGCTCTGCATTAACCTGTTCAATAGCTTTCACAATATCTTCTGTTGATGGGTTCATGGTCTGACCACCTGAAATAACATAGTCTACGCCTTGACTAATGAAAATCTCTTCCAAACCAGCACCAACTGAAACAGAAATAATAGCAAATGCTTTTTTAGGGTGGTTAACTCCCTTACTTTCCTTTTCAAGCTGTGTTTCGTGCTGATTACGCATATTATCAACCTTGACCTTGACAAGGCTGCCATATTTAAGGCCTTCTTGCATCACCAGTCCTGGGTCTTCTGTATGGATATGGACCTTAACAATTTCATCATCATTAACCACTAAAAGAGAATCCCCTAGATTAGTGAGGTAAGTCTGAAAGTCTGCATGGTCAAAATCTTTGACATAGGTTGGTCCTTGTCGCAAAGCGACCATAATTTCTGTGCAATAACCAAACGTAATTTCTTCTGTTGCAACAGAACCTGCTACCGACTTATGGTGTTTAACATTTATCATTTCTGACATGACTGCGGGAGTCACTTCAAAATCATCTGATGAAAGGTACTCACCGGTCAGAGCAACTAAGAAGCCTTCATAAATGTAAACGAGACCTTGACCACCTGAGTCGACCACGCCTACTTCTTTTAGAATAGGCAAAAGTTCTGGTGTTTTCTTAAGGGCACGATTAGCTCCTTCTAAAGCAGCTCTCATCACTTCAATAGCATCATCTGTTTCATCAGCCTTGCGGAGTGCTGCAGTTGCTGCCCCACGTGAAACAGTCAGAATAGTCCCTTCTACAGGCTTCATGACAGCCTTATAGGCAACTTCAACCCCACTTTGGAAAGCAACGGCTAAGTCTCTACCGTCTAGTTCATCCTTATCTTTAATAGACTGGGCAAAACCACGGAAAAGCTGAGAGGTGATTACACCTGAGTTTCCACGTGCACCCATCAACAGTCCTTTTGATAGAACCTGACCAACCTGACCGACAGTTGCCGCCGGTTTATCTGCAACTTCTTTGGCACCATTTGTAATGGTCATCCCCATATTAGTCCCCGTATCTCCATCTGGTACTGGAAAAACATTGAGGGAGTTCACATATTCCGCTTGCTTGTTCAAACGAGTTGATGCTGCTTGAACCATTTCTTGAAACAAACTCGTAGTAATTTTTGACACACTTACTCTCCTAAAACTTTGATATTTTGAATATAGACATTGACCATTTCAGCAGAAATCCCTAGTTGGTTCTCCAAATGGAACTTAACCCGTTCTTGAATATTCTTAGAAACTTCGCTAATTTTGACACCATAACTCATGACTGTGTAAACATCTACAGCGATGTCCCCTGATGCATTTGTTCTGATCACAACCCCTTTGGCATAGTTCTCTCGGCCTAAGAGGGCTTGGAAATTATCCTTTAGAGCAGACTTGCTCGCCATCCCAACCACGCCAAAAATCTCTGTTGTTGCTGAACCAACGACAGTTGCAATGACATCATCTGTCAATTCAATTTGACCATCTTTTGTATTAATCTTTACAGTCATAGTTAACTACCTCAAAATATATTATGCCTTATTTTACCATATTTCTGAGTAACTGTACAAATTAAGACCGCAAAAGTGAGTTAAAGTCCTAGTAGTAGAAAACCTTGTCTCTAAAAAACAAAAAAAGCAGTCTTGAAAGACTACTTTTTAAACACGTTCTACCTTACCCGATTTAAGAGCACGAGCAGAGGCCCAAACTTTTTTAGGTTTTCCATCAATCAAAACCGTAACCTTTTGAAGGTTTGGTTTTACTGAGCGTTTTGTTTGGTTCATCGCGTGTGAGCGGTTATTTCCTGATACAGTTTTACGTCCTGTAAAGTAGCATACTTTAGCCATTCTTACATCTTCCTCCTAATTGATTTAAAGGGGTTTTTCCCACATACTTAAACAGTATACCAGATTATAAGTCTTTTAGCAAGAGCTTTTTCTTTCTATTTTTGAATTTTTGCGTGCATTTTGAAAGTAGAGCCTTCAATTACTTTAGTAAACGTAAACCATTGAGGATAACGAGAATGGTTGACCCTTCATGAAAAATAACCCCTTGTGTTAAATCCAGTAACCCTAAAAGATTTAAACTTATCAATAGGGCAATGACGCTGACCGAAAAGATGAGGTTTTGCCAGATAATTCGATTGAGTCTTTGGCTCAATTTAAAAACTTGAAAGAGTTTGGCAAAGTTATTTTGTACCATAACCAAGTCTGCTGATTCCATCGCTATGGCAGAGCCCGAACCCATTGCAACACCGATATTAGCATTGGCCAAAGCCGGTGCATCATTGATCCCATCACCAATCATGGCAACAACTTGTCCCTGATCTCGACTGACCTGTACTTCTCTGATTTTATCCTCGGGTAAACAATTGGCAAGATAGCGACTTATACCGACCTGCTGAGCCACCTTGTGAGCAACGGCATCATTATCTCCTGTTAACATAACCACTTCAATTCCCTGTCTTTGGAAATGCGAAACAGCTTGCTTAGATTCCAAACGGACACGATCTGACAGTGCCAAATAACCAACTATAACGTCTTTTTCCGTCACAAAAACAGTCGTTAATGCCTCCGAAAGCTCTTTTCGATAGCCCTTTGGATCCTCATAGGCCGCAAAAGCCGTGGGTTTGCCCACGCGGAGAGTTCCTTTACGTAAGCCTAGACCGCTTTCTTCTTGAACGGGAATAACTTGATCCACCGCCGAAAGATCTACCTCTGCAAAATGGTTAACAATGGCCTGAGCAATTGGATGGCTAGACGTTTGTTCCATAGCCACAAGTTCTGCTAAAATCGCATCTGGGACAGCACAATCGACCACTTGAAAGTCCCCATACGTTAAGGTTCCTGTCTTATCCGAATAAATACGACTTAGGTTGGCCAAACTTTCAAGAGCTGACCCTCCTTTTATCAAGACACCAATCCTAGCCCCTTTACTGATGCTACTCAGAGTCGCCGGTGTTACCGAAGCAACAAGAGCACAGGGACTTGAAACAGTTAATAAAACCATGCCACGGTAGAAAGCGTGATGAAGTGGCATATTTTGAAGGAAAAGCAAGGCTAAAATAAACAAGGGAACAGCTAGCAAGACACTAACAACATAAGCTCTCTCAAAACGATCAATTAATGCGCCAATCTTTGACGGTTGGTTTCTGGCCTGTTCCACCATTCGGATAATATTGGAAAAAACCGTTTGGTCACTCGTTTTAGCGACCTGTAACTTGACCATATGTCCTTCGTTTAGCGTTCCTGCAAAGACCTCGTCCCCAACTTCTTTTTCAACAGGGACTGCTTCTCCAGTCAATGACATTTCGTTAACGGTTGTAGGATTCAAGGCAAGGCTATCAATCGGAATTTGACTGCCTTTGGCAACAATGATAGTGTCTCCCACACGCAAGCTACTTGTGTCTACTTCAACCGTTTGTCCATTCTCTTTAAGACGCAAGGCTTTTTCAGGAACTTGTGACATCAGACTAGAAATAGCTGAGCTAGATTTATCCGTCACATAGTTTTCCAAGACCTCGGCTGCTGAAAAGATAAAAAGGAGAACGGCAGCTTCAGACTCCTCCTGAATGATAAGCGCTCCAAGGGCAGCTAGAATCATCAAGAGATCAACATTGGGTATTTTTTCTTTTAGAGATAATCTTATGGCATTTTGACAGGCAAAAAAACCTAAAAAGAAGACAGCCAAATAAAACGTCAGACGGCTAACAACCTCTAGTTGCAACTGAAAAACAAAACCAAACCCCATCAGAATAGTTCCTATTGTCAAAAATTGACCTCTACGGTTTGTCTTTATATAGTTAAAAAACATGATAATGACCTCACTTTTTTGCTTCATAACAGAAAGATTTGCACATCACATGAAAAGTCAAGCTTTCCTTTGAAATAAAGAAAAAGCGCACACCCGTAGACAGTTTTGCACTGTCTCACAGGTACACGCTCTATGTCGTCATCTGCTGTCCTCACACTTGAGGACCCGGCTGCATAAATCTCTCGATTTACCGCTTGTTCACTATTTCATTATGATTTCTTTCTTTTACTTGATACTATTATACCTCTTTTGAAATTTAAATACAAGTATTTAAATGAATAAATGATAAAAAAATGAGACAATGACTGCCTCGAAAAAATAGGGGAGCTGAACAGATGCAAGCCTTGACCAGTTGTGGAGCTTGACTCTCCAATCTGGACATACCAAGTAGCCTCCTTTATAAAATAAGGCAAGTCAATCAACTAATCGGTTTCGTTTCTATTCTACCATTCATAAGCCTCAACCCTTTGTTTGAGGTCTTGTTTTCTGCTTCTTAAGCACTTACTTCTGCCGTCTCCCTTTTTAGCTCTGCTCATTATTTTACAAGATCTGGATCAAGCTCGTAGAAGCCTGTATCCAAGCCTCTCCCTTTTGGGTGATGTTTCTGTAACTCTTCGTTCAAAATCAGGGCTTTTTCCTGTGAAAAAGTTCCCGCCAAGAGAGCTTCTTTCGCTTGAATAAAGAGAGCAGCTATGGCTACAAAGTCCTTACCTGGACAATAAACACCATCTAGTTTCCAGTTGACAAATCCATGAGAATGGAGTTCTGAAAGTTTGGTCATCATGGTGATGTCATTATTGATGAAAATGTGAGTCCCATGATTATCCTCATAAATCGAATAATGCGTCTCAGGTTTGTTAGGCTCGGATAAGAAAAGACCTCGATCTTTATCTATCTTATCTTCAATCCCTGTAAATCGGTAATAGTTCTGAAGCAATGGACGCTTAGAGTGATGGATAACAGAAGCACCATAAACCAATATTTCAGCTGGAAGTTCGAGATTTTTTGCAATGTCAAAGAGTTCAGCAGCTGGAATTTCTCTAGCTAGAACAGCCTCTGCCGCACCATGCTGGTGCCAAAAATTAAGCTGGCGACTACTTGTTGCCATAACCGAGGTGTCATAGATTGGCTTAAGCGTGTAGCCATCTCGGTCAAGGATATAAAAAACACCTGTATCTCCTACTGTCACATAGTCTGCTTTGATTTCTTCAAGAAAATCTAAATAAGGTTTTAGCTGATCCATCATCTCTTGATGCATGAGCGCATTTACCGCTACTGTTATCGCTTTTTTGCGTTCGTGTGCTAAACGAGCAAGCTCTTTCAATTCGTCGTGTGTAAAAGTTTTAGGTAACCGTAAACCAAACTGACTCTCACCAACATAGATACGATCTACTCCTACTTCTAAAAGGGCTTTAGCCTGTTCAATACTTTCAGCTGTTGCTGTTATAATAATCTCTTTCATAGCTTCCATTATATCACATCTCACTCAGCAGTCCTAGTCTACAAACTTAAATATCTGCGCCTTTTTAGACGCTTATCCTTCAGGCTATTTTATCCACAGTTCCTTAGCTGAATATCGTCAGACAGCTGCTAACTTATTTTTCTCCGCCTAACCGCAAGTTAAGAAAGCTTGCTCCTATTAAATTTTCTAAGCAAACTGACCGTTTTAGTCACGCGCAAGCTAGCGTTTAAAATGAAAACGTCTGAACAGGTACTAAGGCTTCCCTTACCTAGCATTTTGTGGTCTGAAAATCACTCACAGGCGCTTCCTGCCACTATAGGTGGAAATAGGAAGCGGCTTTGCCTTTTCGTAATTCTCACTTTTCTTTTTTATCATTCACTAGGATAGTCTATCGCTTTCAGTCTCATACAAAATACGCCAAAATGAATTATTGGCGTACTTGTATTTTTTTCAAAACGGCATCTTTTACTTGTCTTAAACAAGGAATTCATTAGGGTTGGCTTTGCATCTCAGATTACCCATCATGCCTTGATAAGTCTTTCAGAAGTTTTTGGCTTACTTTTTTAGTAGCTGTCTAAATATCCTAAAGGGTTTTGTAAGGGTGTATCCTATTCTAAAACTTTTCGAACGAAGAATTTTGTCTATTTCAGTGACCTTCTCTTGAATTTGCTTATCTTTTTGCTGAAGCTCTTCCTGTTGCTCTATTATTTGGTCATCTTTTTGCTGAAGCTCTTCCTTTTGCCCTGTTATTTGGCGATCTTTGTCTTGAAGCTGTTCGTTCTGAGCTTGGATTTGCATATTTTTCCCAACAATCGTATTGGCAAGGCTGAAGAATTCATTGGCTTCGAGTTGATAAATATATTTGTCTATATCAGGGTGGTCAGCATAGGCCTGACGAATATAAACCATAATTTCACGGAAAAGCTCTGGGTAAGGGATCTCCTTGTCTCCATACCTTATCGGGCGGTTCAAGGCGTTTTGCATTGTTGACTCGGAATGAAGTCTGTAGTAATAAAGAGGACATTCTACAATCGAGATTCTGTCATCTTTTACCTTACGCATAATTTGAGTTAAAATGATATTGTCCTCTAAAATATTTGATTTTAAAGGGCTAAAGTCCAAGTCTTCAAGGATTGATCGTGCAAATAGCTTACTCGTTATCGACTGCATAATAAAATCTGGCATTTTCCTCATCATATATTTTTGAGCAAAAAGACCAATCAGATTCGTTTCTAGATGTGCCCTAAATACCGAATCCTCTAGTTCTAAGACATCATCATCAGTGAAGGTTTGAAGAAGAGCAACTGAAATAGAGGTGTTGTCTTTTTTGATTCCCTCTAATAAAAACGCTACATAGTTTTTTGAAACAAGATCATCGGAATCAACAAAACAAATATAGTCCCCTTTTGACGTTAGAAAACCATTATTTCTTGCAATTGCCTGACCAGTATTTTCCTGATCCAAAACGATTACACGTTTATCTTTTTGGGCATAGGCCTTGCAAATCTCTAAGGAGCGATCTGTTGACCCATCGTTCACACATATCACTTCAAGCGTCTTGTAGGTTTGATTGCTAATAGACTCTAGACAGTCTAAGAGATATTTTTCAGCATTGTATACAGGTATGATGACGGATACTAATGGCGTTTCTTTCATTTGCTTTTCCTTTCAAAAACAGCTTTTATCTACCAAGCTTTTGTTTTATTTTTCTTAGTGACTCTACGGGATGACGAACAATAACCATCAGCAAGCGGAGAGGTTTGGTTAGCTTATAAGATTTGGAGTTGATAAGTCCATTAAAGCTGTTCGTCAGGTGTGCTACCTCATCTCTACGATGGTCAATCTCAGCCCTATAGCTGGAAACCAATTCATTGAGGCGATTAATTTCATTATCCTTTAGTTGATTATTATATTCCCACATTTCTTTAATATACTTAATGTCTTCTACCAAAAATTCATCGGCAAGGATTGTTTCGACGCCTCTATGGAGCATTTCACCTAGTCGTAAATGAGCAATCGCCTCCAAGAGCTTCTCTCTCTCTTTTTCATCTAATGGCAAGGCCTTAACAATCTTTCTTCGATACATAGCCAATTCATCAAATGTCTCAATTTTCCCTAGCTTTCGGCCATTAAGGTCGTTTGGTTTATTCACTCTACTCAAAACATCATCTTTGTGGTTACACCTATAATAATAAAAGGGACGATCTTTTAAGATAGACATTTTTTGCATTCTAGAATAAAGCTGTGCCGAGAAAAAGTTATCTTCGTATTGTTTATAGTTGACAGCTAACCAGTCAAAGTCTTTAAAGAGGTGGCGCTTGTATAGTTTCCCTGTGGCAGTAGTCGGATAAACACCCTCGTACTCCGCCTGAAATAGAAAACTAAAAATAGCAACCAAGCCTTCTTTTTCAACAAGTTCATCTTCTGAAAATCTAGAAGAGTAGTCTTCCATCTCTACCCTGTGATGGCTAACAATGGTAAAGGGAGCAACTGATAAGTCACTCTCGGTTTGAACTACTGCCTGTAGATGCATCTCGAGTGTTTGCGGATGGATAAAATCATCACTATCAAGAAAATAGATATAGTCTCCACGAGAATGGCTAAAACCTGTCGCTCGTGCCATATTCAACCCTTCATTTTTGGGTTTATGAATAACCTTTATGCGGGAATCCTTTTTTGCAAACGCATCTGCCATCTCACCTGATCTGTCTGG
>DIXV01000050.1:11323-11745 GCA_002436115.1 Streptococcus sp. UBA6071
ATTAGACGATTGACTGGGACCAAGCTTACTTACCACCTTTGATTGGGACAGCTTTTTAGGATTATTATGGCAGCGTTCAACATCTAACTCCTTTGGTCTTGACGGTTATTCTTATCTTATACTAATCGTGCAACCCTTCAAAACGACTTTTGGTTTAAAGGTTCACGCCTTGACGGGCAAGACAACTAAGAAAGGGCTGTCTCTTCGTTCTTATCTTAATCCTACTTGTAGAACTGTCACGGAGAGGGATTGAAAAGAACTAGCTTAGGAGAGGGACCTGACATTAGACTACCATCTGCCCTATTTCCACAACTGATAACTCCTTTTAAGGTTAGCAAATACTTCTATACCAGCTTAAATAAGAAGAACAATCCTTGTTGTCCTTCTGGTTTACTAAAACCTCTTAGGGGTGATGTGATATT
>DIXV01000050.1:12073-12550 GCA_002436115.1 Streptococcus sp. UBA6071
CTTGTTTTACGAAATTCTGTTATCATAGACAACAAATGCTTTACCGATGGGTAACAATTTCAACAAAAACAGGCTTACTTCGGTATTTTTTAGTATTTCCGTGATACTTGTAACCATTTTGTAACAGAAACTTAAGGTTTTTTATGGTATTATGGTAAATACCTTCCAAGGAGAGAATTACTATGGTTTTAAGAGATTACAAGTATGAGCAACAAGAGGAAATAGAGGCAAAGCCCCAGATTTCCTACTATCAGGATTATCAAACTAGCAATGAAAATAGCCATCGCCTAAAGGAACTTCTGTTTTTCCTTAATATCGCTATCTTCTCAATCGCTTGCGTTTTAGCAACCTTCGTGTTCCTATCGTGGAATATGAATTCCGTTTTATCCCTAGGACTTTCTTTACCCACTGGTCTTCTTACCTTGCAGGTTTTTCGAACAGTCTTAAAACAAAAAAATAAACGAAAAAATAAGAGGT
>DIXV01000068.1 GCA_002436115.1 Streptococcus sp. UBA6071
AATAAAACGTTTTCATAACCTTTAGACCTTTACATTATTGATAAGACTTGATAGAATAAGGAATATCTAAAAATTAAACTATCGGAGGAACTACGCACATGGATGTGTCATGGGTGGTGAAGTATATCACTGAATTTATGGCGACGGCCTTACTGATTATGATCGGTAATGGCGCGGTTGCAAATGTTGAACTTAAGGGTACCAAGGGTTACAAAACAGGTTGGATGCTGATTGCATTGGGCTACGGTCTAGCTGTTATGTTGCCAGCGATGATGTTTGGTAATGTATCTGGAAACCATATCAATCCAGCCTTCACCCTCGGACTGGCGACAAGTGGTCTCTTTCCATGGGCTCAAGTTGCTCCTTACATCATTGCCCAGATTCTAGGTGCTATGTTTGGACAGTTGATTGTTGTATTGGTTCACATGCCTTACTATAAACAGACAACAGAATCAAATAATATCTTGGGAACCTTCTCAACAATTTCTGCTGTAGATGATGGGACAGCCGCTTCTCATAAAGGGGCATGGATTAATGGTTTCTTAAATGAATTCTGTGGTTCCTTTATCCTCTTCTTTGGTGCTAAAGCCTTGACTGGTAACTATTTCGGTTCAGAAATTGTACCAGCAGCAATCAAAACTTACGAGTCACAAGGTTACACCTTGACAGCTGATGATATTGAACAAATAACAACCAATGTGGGTCAATATGTTAATGGGAGTCAAACAATCTCTCACTTGGCACTAGGTTTCTTAGTGATGGCACTGGTAGCAGCCTTTGGCTCAGCGACAGGTCCAGCGCTTAATCCAGCTCGTGACTTGGGACCACGCTTACTGCATTTTCTTCTACCAACTAAGGTTTTGGGGGACTCCAAAGGGGATTCTAAATGGTGGTATGCTTGGGTACCCGTTGTTGCACCGATCCTAGCAGCGATTCTTGCTGTTGCACTTTACCAAGTTTTATACGCATAAAATAAGATCTATCTGGAATTTTTCCAGAAGGAAGATAAAGCCGGCAGAAATACCATTTCTGTCGGCTTTGCCATTGACTTGGAGGATTAGTTGCGCCTCAAATGGTGGTGAGCCTCCGTTCAAACGAATTTAAGGGAATTGAAAGGACTAGAGAAGTGACAGAGAGGGCCTCTTTAGGGTGACTGAAAAGGATGAATCTCGACTTCAAGCATCGCCAACTATGAGAGATCCTGTCATTTGACCTTAAAAACGAATCAATAGCCCTGATAAAGGGTCAATGTGATCGGATTTTAAGACAGAATAGTAAGAAAATTTAAAAAATAACCGATAATTAGTTGTCAAATAGCTTTTTTTGCATTAAAATGTTAAGTATGGAAAGAATTGAGAGTTTAGGGGTGTTAACACCCGTATTAAAAATTAACAACCGAGAAAATAATATAAAATTCTATCAGGAAGATCTAGGATTTAAGGTTTGGAATGAAGAGAATGCCTTTGCCGATTTAGGATCACATAGTGACAAAACGATTAAGCTTATTTTAGAAGAATCCCCATCCATGCGAACACGAAGAGTCAAGGGGCCTAAAAAGGTGAATCAGCTTGTCATCAAGGTCACAAATCCTAAAGAGATAGAGACCCTGTTAGCTAGAGGAGCTAGCTATCACAAGCTTTATCAAGGTGAAAAAGGCTGGGCTTTTGAAGCCATCTCACCTGAGGGGGATGTTTTTCTTCTTCACAGCGAAGAGGATTCGGCTCACTTGGTTGAGGTGACAGGAGACGTCCGCTTTAAAGCAGCCCAAACAGCCTTTAGCTATTTGTCACAATTTACATTGGAAAAACTTAAAATCAACACGCCAAATGTCAGTCTTAGTCAAGCTTTTTACGACCGTATTTTTCAAAATCATCAGCAATTGGAGTTTATACAAGCTGATGGGGTGGATTTACAGATAGATAATACGGAAACGTGGGACTTGTCTGCTCTAGAGTTAACTTTGGATCTCCCAATCTCGTTGACAACTATCCAGGCAGATTTAGCCTTATCGGGCATTCGTTCCTTTGTTGATAAGCGAGCGACCTTTCTGACTCTAAAGGATCCTAGCGGTTTGGATCTTGTTTTTAGACCATGACGGACACCATTATTGAAAAAATCAAGGAGCAGATAGGTTTAGAACTTTACCCTGGGGCAAGTTTGGCACTTTATGATAAGCGGTGGGAAGACTTTTATCTGGGAACCCAAGATGGTTCTCAACCTGTTACAGGTGGGCTAACCTATGATTTAGCCAGTGTCTCCAAAGTTGTGGGAGTGGGGACCTGCTTGATTGCCTTAATGAATAAGGGAATGATTGATCTGGATAAACCCCTTAGCGCTTACTATCCAGCCTTTCAGGACGAGACGGTCAGCATTCGGCAGCTTGCAACACACACGAGTGGCATTGTTCCCTTTATTCCTAATCGGAATGCTATGGATGCCAATCAACTCAGGCAAGCGATAAACCAAATCAAGGTGACAGCGGATAAGACCTTCATGTACACGGATATCAATTTCCTTCTTTTGGGCTTTATGCTGGAGGATTATTATGGGCAGTCTTTAAACCTTTTATTTGAGACGGACATTTTTCAGCCCCTTGGGATGTGGCAAACACGATTTGGGCCTGTTGATAAAGCGGTTCCTACAGTCAGGGGAGAAGAAGCAGGACTGGTACATGATCCTAAGGCGCGTGTCTTAGGAAACCATGCAGGCAGTGCTGGACTTTTTTCTACCCTTACCGATTTAAAACTTTTTCTGGACTATTATCTGACAAATGATTTTTCAAAAATCCTTAATCAGGACTATGGTTATGATCAGCTCCGTGAGCGCTCTATTGCTTGGGACAAGAAGGGTGGCTGGCTCATGCACACAGGCTATACAGGAACTTTTGTGATGTATCATCGTCAGTTGCAAAAGGCAGCTATTTTCCTTGCCAACCGAACCTTCTACAAGGACGACCGCTATCAGTGGAAAAAGGATCGAAATGAGTTAATGAGGCTGATTCAAAGGGTCATGGAGAGGCAGACCTAGTCTCCTCCCTACCTAAAGTTAGAAACTTTTTCTGGAGGAAAGGATAGGAGAAGAGCTATTTTCCTATCCTTATTTAAGCAATGGCTTGCGGTTGATGCGTTTTTTTAGTTGTTAGCAGGTGGTTAAGGTTGAATCAAGGCTTAAACGAATGGCTGACAGGTCATCATATTACAGTTGACTCTCCCCTTAGGTAGAGTCTCTTATCTTAGAGACATCAGATGATAGGCAATAGTCTTAGGGTGAAGGCAAGGAAGGAAAGAGAGGGACATCATTGGAGAAAGGGTTTTTGGAGGGTGCTAAGGCTGCGACACCAACAGTATTTGGGTATGCCTCGATTGGTCTTGCCTTGGGAATCGTTGCGGCAAAATCTGGAATAAGTCCCCTTGAGACAGGATTGATGAGTCTTCTTGTTTATTCTGGTTCGGGGCAATTTGCCTTATGTGCCTTAATTTTAGCACAAGCTCCGCTAACAGCAATTGCGATGACTATTTTTCTCATTAATTTAAGACACTTTCTGATGAGC
This sequence comes from Streptococcus sp. UBA6071, assembly GCA_002436115.1. Lineage (GTDB taxonomy): Bacteria > Bacillota > Bacilli > Lactobacillales > Streptococcaceae > Streptococcus. The sequence goes on from DIXV01000068.1 coordinate 3,551, forward strand.
TTGCACACCACGACGATTTTCCCCAAGGCACGTCTGGCAGAGCAGCTTTTGATAGGAAGTTTTATGACGGATGAAAGTTACGGGATTATGCTTGGAGAATATATCCATCACAAGGAGATTAAGCCAAGTTGGATGTATGGTAATAATTTTGCAGGTTATGTGACATGGTCTATCGCCACTCTTCTCGGTTGTGTCATTGGTGGTCTCATTCCTAATCCAGATCGTTTTGGGATTGATTTTGCCTTAATAGCGATGTTTGTGGCTATTTTTTCGGGTCAATTAGAAGGCATGGTAAGACGGCTCCCCTTGAGGAAAATTGGGGGAATCTTAGGGACAGTATTTCTAGCCTATATGCTTTTGAGCATGGTGATTTCAGAATCACTGGCGGTGCTTGCTGCTACATTATTGGGTTGCTTCGTGGGGGTGGTTTTAGATGACAAATAATGCTATTTTAGCTGCTATTGTGGTTGCCATGTTAGTGACCTGGGTCCCACGTATCTTTCCCTATGTGTTGGTGCGTTTTGCAACCCTACCAGATAAAGTCGTCACTTTTTTAGGCTATTTACCTCTGACCATTATCTTTGCTTTGGTCTTATCCAGTATTTTTGCAGAAGAGGTGGGGAGATTGCCACAGATAAAATGGATAGAGACCCTTGCCATTTTTCCGACTTTTTGGGTGGTGCTAAGGACTAAGAATATCATGTTTGCTGTTGTGGTTGGGGTAGCCTGTGTGGCTATTCTGCGGCTACTGTTTTAGGTAAAAAAGAGGCTTCAGCCTAGGAGACTAAAGACAAGTCTGTTAGAAAGGAACACTAGTGGTTTTTTACGTTCTCAGCAGAAAAAGAGTTGCCCAGTCTG
>DIXV01000059.1:0-160 GCA_002436115.1 Streptococcus sp. UBA6071
CTTAGAGGAATTGCCCTTGTCTTAGTCGGCGGTCTCGTCGGAGGCACTTTCGCAGTCGCTATGCCAGCCATTGCCCAACCAATTATTCGCAAAGTTACAGGATCCAATGATATTGCACTCGGGCATTTCTGCACAATTGGTTATCTCTTTGAAGCAGGGG
>DIXV01000059.1:349-13932 GCA_002436115.1 Streptococcus sp. UBA6071
TATCTCTTTGAAGCAGGGGTGGCTTACTTGTTCGGTGAACGGGGGGAGAAAAAACGTTCCATCGAAGACATTAAACTGCCAGCTGCATTTGAATTTCTACAAGACACCTATCTTTCTGTAATGGTCGTCATGGTGCCACTTTACATTATTACAGCTCTGTTTGCTGGACCAGATGTTGGTGATTTGGGAGGGCAAAACTATCTCATGTACGCCTTCTTACAAGCTATCCAGTTTGTTGTCGGCATTTACGTCCTCCTATCAGGAGTACGTCTCTTACTTGGAGAAATTGTTCCTGCCTTTCGTGGGATAGCCATGAAGCTCGTTCCAGATGCCATTCCAGCACTGGACTGCCCTGTATTTTTCCCTTATTCACCTAACGCTGTTATTCTTGGGTTTATAACAACCACGATTGGTACAGTGGTCGCAATGTTCCTTTTACCGGTATTTGGATTTGCAATGATCCTTCCGGGAATGTTGACTAACTTCTTTGCAGGAGGAACAGCTGGCATATTTGGAAATGCTACTGGAGGACGAAGAGGTGCTATTATCGGAGGAATTGCCCATGGTTTCTTCATCACCTTATTGCCAGCACTTTTGGTTGGTGTCTTTAACGCCATGGGATTTATCAATGCTACCGCAACCGATGTTGACACCGTCGCAGCAGCACTACTCTATGCTTGGATTCTAAGCCCCATTTTTGGACTCTTTCATTAGGAGGTAAGTATGTTTGTTCCCTTTTTTTCAAAAAGAAAACCTAAAAAAGAAGAGGCGCCCCAAAAAGCTACCGAACGCCTCCCAGAAGAAGAAAAGCAATTGCTTCAGAATATTGAACGGTTAAAAGGAGAGCTTACTAAAGAAGCTATCACAGAGGCAACCCTTGCCAACCGTCATGAGGAACTGGCCTTAGCCTATTCCGCATTAGGCAAGGATGAGAAAGCAATAGAGCACCTCGAAAAAAGCTTGACCCTTCTCCCATCAATAGGTGAGGGCTATAAAGTTTTGCTGTCTCTTTACAACCAAAAGCGAAAAGAGGCTGCTAGAGCTGGAGAGGATGAACAGATTGACTACTATATGCGGAAAATGGACGAGATGCGCCAGCTTGCAAGAACAATAACCGTAAAACGATAAGGGAGGCAATATGTATAAAACACTTAAAGAATTAACCGCTTATGCACAAGACATGAACATGACTATTGGAGCCTTTAATACCCATAACCTTGAAATGCTGCCCGAAATGATTCGGGCAGCCAAAGAAGCAGGGGCGCCGATCATTATTCAAACAAGCATCGCTACCGCCAAATATATCGGCTACGATGTTGTGGTCGCCGTCTGTAAAGCGCTCGCTGAAAAAGATATGGTTGATGTCGCTCTTCATCTAGACCACGCAAGAGATTTTGATGAAATTAAAGCGGCCATCGAAGCTGGCTACTCCAGCGTCATGTTTGATGGGTCTCATTTAACATTGAAAGAAAACATCGCTAAAACCAAGGCTGTTGTTGATTTTGCCCATGCAAGAGGTGTAGCTGTTGAAGGGGAACTGGGCACCATCGGTGGGACAGAAGATGGTATTTCAGTCCGTGAAGAAGACAAGGTCTATACCAACCCCCAAGATGCTATTGCATTTGTTCGTTTGACCAAGGTAGATGCCCTCGCAATTGGCATTGGCACCAACCATGGGCAGTTTAAATCAAAAACAGAAATCAACCTGCCACTGTTACAAGAGGTTCATCAATCCGTTGATATACCGCTTGTTATTCATGGAGGGACAGGCGTTAAAGAAGAAGACTACCCTGCATTAATTCAAAATGGGATTCGTAAATTTAATGTCGGAACAGAGCTTTTAGTAAACTGGACTTCTCTAGCAAAACAAACGTTTCATGAGACAGCTCTTGACAAATCGCTGCGCTACAATCTTATTCCTGCTAACCAGCAGGTAAAAGAAATTGTCAGCCATAAGATAAAGCTCTTTATGAATACCCAACAACCACTTGGAGCCAAACGATGATAATCCCTACTCTCCTTCTATTAGCAGGCAGTCCTGCAACTGGAAAAAGCTACCTTATGGATAAAATCCGATCGGCGATTCCAGAATTGGTCTCCATCTCACCAGATGAGATTAAGGAAGACATGGCCGACAAATACGGGTTTGATAATTTACTTGAAAAAGCTAAACTTGAGCTAAAGGTTTGGCAAGCCTACTATCACCTCTTGGAAGCTTATATGGCGATCGGAAAAAGAATAATTGTCACAGAATACCCTTTTTCTGATAAGCAGAAATATGAGTTACACTATTTTGCAACAACTTACCACTATCAGGTTCTTACCATTTGTCTAGATGCCACGTTCGATGTGTTGTGGGAGAGGCGTTACAAACGAGATCGTGAGCAAAGTCGTCACCTGAGCCACCTTGTGACCTCTTACCACTATGGAGACCAACTACTTGATAGGGAAAAGGCCGATAACCAGATCAGTAAGGAAGCCTTTCAAACCATCATTAGCCAGCGTGCTTACGCAGATTTTGAGCTGGGTGAGACCATAAAACTAGATGTGACAAACTTTTCAAAAGTCCCTTATGATCCCCTGATACAGAAAATCTTAACATTGGTCCACGCATCTTAGAGAAGCAAACCTCCAAACGAGTGTCCAATCCTGCCTGACAGACTGAAGAAAATTGTCTAGGTAACTGGTCTACTTTGACCGCAAGACCTTTGGTAAAAGCACCGAATCTGACTGATCGAAAAAGAGAAGCCGACTAACTTCTAAAGCATAGAGGTCAACTTCTCTTTAGTATATTTGTAAACAATTCCTATCTTAACCGTAGTACTTAATCCTCTCAACGTACTTAACTTCAATTGAGTATTTCAAAAAAGCAACCTATTTTGCTAAACAGGTTGCTTTTTCAGGGTTTCCCTTCCCTGGAACTCACGTCTATTATCTCTGTTGATAAAGGCAATGCATCAAAACTAGGAATGTCTACATCTCCTGTTGAGCATTCAACTTTAAAATCCAAATCTATCTCCTATAAGAATAATAGTCCATAATCTAATCTCATCAAATATAACCGACTACTCACTAAAACCCTGAAACAAAATGATTGATAATATACCAAAATTTATTCCAAAAGCCATTAACCATATTCTCTTCTCCACGAATATGGATGCTACTTTTCAAAACAGTATTTACAAACCGTCTATCATAAGTAAAAAGTTGAACAACAAAATAGTAAGTCAACAAGAATAGAAGGACCAATAACATTAATTTCCCCAAAATAGTAAACAAGCTATTCTGTAGTTCAGCTTCCTCATTAATTAGCATTTTTGAAATCTCCTCCGCTTGTAAAGTATCTTTAAAGAAATAGATAAGCGTAGCAGCCGCAAAAATTGAAATACTGGCTAAAATACCACAACTCCAATTTGCGAACTTATTTGTTCTATCCAAAGATAAGTCTATATCCGAAATGAGAAGTTTTGTTTGTTCAGTGTCCAAGAACTTTCCCTTTTTAAAGGCGATTGTTACATTTTTAATATTAATTCTTTCAAAAAGAATAATAAACCTGTAGAGAGCTCCTATAAGCATGGCGACTAGTAAAATGATAGGTTTCCCCGAATCATCAGTGTTCGGGATTTGAAAAAATAGAAATAGAAGGCCACATAACAAGGTATATTTCATTGCTTTATTCTTTATTGAACCGAATAGACCGATCTGACTTCTTAGCAGGTTTTTTATTTCATAATATTTTAATGACATATTCCCCTCCAAACTGTGTATCGTGACTGTTTCAAAACATTAATGCTCTATTTCAATATCCAATATTTTATTAAAAATATCAAGGTATTTTTCTTCATCATCTACTAATGACAACTTAGCAATTAATTTTGAGACCTCGTTGTCACTATCTATAAACGCAAAAAACGTTTGGTAATCTAACTCTAAAGCACTAATCAATTTATCCAAAGTCTCTAGCTTAACGTTGGAATTTTGTCCTCTTTCTATCCTCCCAAAAGCATTGACATCCATACCTGATTTTTCGGCTAACATTTCTTGGGTTAGTCGTTTTTTAGTCCTAAATTCATAAATTCGGTTAGAAACACTTTTACCTAATGACATAAGGGTACCTCCCTTATCTTATTTATACCTTAAGTCTATGACTTATGAGATACATTTCATAGAGCTTAAATGTATTTTTTATCCTAAAAGAGGTGCTCAAAATATGTCTTTTTGGTAAAACAAAAGATAATTAAGTATTATTTTCATGAAAAAGAAGACTTAAACTACCAAAGGAGACTTTTCAAAATGAAAAAGAGAAACAAGTATTTACGAGCTGGAGCAGCACCCTTAGCTTCAACACCGTTTCTTGTAGCTTGCTCAAATAACAGCAACTCTTCAACACATACATCCTCAGCCCAAGAGAATCCCTTTCCAGATAAAGGAAAAGAACTTAGCATTGGAAATTATTTAAACCAATCTAAAACTCATTCTTAAGACAAGTGAAGGATTGCTAGGATTTGAGTTATTTCACAAACATGATATAATTAAGAAGGTACATAGAAATACTGTTAGTGCTAAAAGAGTAGCTAATAACAGTCATTAGATAAAAAATATAAAATGGGGGATTGATAATAGTGGCGACTACAGCACCGGAAAAGGTGAATAAAAGTGCCACAGAAAAGTATTTAGGCAAGCTACAGCCGACCGTGATGAAGAAATAACCTCGTCGGTGAAACAAGAAAAACAACAACATTGAGATAACAAAGGACTAACAGAAGAAGGTAACATTTTATGATGAATATGCAAAACATGATGCGACAAGCACAAAAATTACAAAAGCAAATGGAAAAAAATCAGAAGGAAATCGCAGCAACAGACTTTACAGGTCGTTCTGCACAAGACCTCGTCACAGTTGTTTTCTCAGGCGATAAGAAAGTCAAGACTATTACCTTTACGCCTGAGGTGGTCACTGCAGATGACATTGACACCCTGCAAGACTTAACTCTTCAAGCCATCAACGATGCTCTTGCTCAAATCGATTCAGCAACGGAAAAATCTATGGGAGCTTTTGCAGGCAAACTTCCCTTCTAGGGACACGGCAAGCCATTTAGCATCTCGGCTTGCTTTTTCGTTGATTTCTGGTAAAATAGTAATCGTCAGAAAAATACAACAATTTTATGTTTAGGCTAAATTAATAGAAATCTAAGGAGAACAGTATGACAAAACACATTCATTGGGACAGCAACCTTTCACAAGAGGGGCTAGAAATCCTTCAAAGTGAAGGTGGTGTGATTGTCTGTCCAACAAAGGTTGGCTACATCATCATGACCAGTGATAAGGCTGGGTTAGAGCGTAAATTTGATGCCAAAGAGCGTAAGCGTAATAAACCAGGTGTTGTGCTTTGTGGTAGTATGGAAGAGCTGGAAGCTTTGGCCCAGCTCAATCCAGAAATCAAGGCCTTCTATCAAAAACATTGGGATGAGGATATCCTTTTAGGTTGTATCCTTCCTTGGCGCGATGATGCCTACGATAAGTTATTGGCTTTTGGAGATGGTCGCGAAGAATTGATGACAGATACCCGTGGCACTAGCTGTTTTGTTATTAAGTTTGGTAAGGCTGGTGAACAGTTGGCCGAGCATCTCTGGCGGACAGAAGGTAAGATGGTTTATGCTTCTTCTGCCAACCCATCTGGTAAAGGAAACCGTGGTAAGGTTGATGGGATTGGGGAACGCATCGAAGCTAGCGTTGACCTAGTCATTGAAGCGGATGACTATGTCGCTTCTATCCAACCAGACAAGACCATCGAAACCCGTTATGAGCAAGGTGTTATGGTCTCTATGGTGAGCGCAGATGGTAAGCTGATTCCAGAACAAGGCGGGCAACGCTCTATTAGCCCAGCTCCTGTCGTTATCCGTAAGGGGCTAGATATTGACAAAATCATGGGCCACTTATCCGATACTTTCAACTCTTGGGACTACCGTCAGGGAGAATATTATTAAAAAGACTTTTGAAAGAAGTCGAGCCTTTCAGTCGGCTACTCTCGTTCTCATAATTCTTAAAAGCAAAGAGGCTAGGACAGGTGTCCTAGCCTCTTTTAAGTTGCTTTCCATTTCAGGATTAACTGATTTTATTGGCTTATGTCCTGGCTTTTACAGCCCACGCCAACTTTTCCGAGGTGGGATAACAAAATCAATCACTTTAAAAGACCAATCTCCTATTCCATTTAGGAAATTGGTCTCATAAAAGTAGTTTTCTGCTACCCCATTTATGGGTGAACTGGCAAGCAATCGCTTTTTACCATTGATCGGAATCTCTCCTACTTATGTCTCTTCTTAATAAACTTAATCCAGCCAACTTAGATCTGGACCCACTGGAACAATACCATTCGGATTAATGGTCTTGTGGCTACCATAATAGTGCTGCTTAATGTGGTCAAAATTCACTGTCTCAGCGACACCTGGCAAGTGGTAAATCGTCTTGGTATGTGCCAAGAGATTTGGGTAATCAAGCAATCGCTTGATGTTACACTTAAAATGCCCATAATAGACGGCATCAAACCGAATCAACGTTGTAAAAAGACGAATGTCAGCTTCCGTCAATTGATTCCCCATCATGTATGTCGAAGATGCTAGGGCTTCTTCTAATTCATCAAGGGTCTGAAATAGCACTTCAACTTCTCCACGGTAAACCGCTTGATTAGTAGCAAAACCTGCCTTATAGACACCATTGTTGATCTTATCGTAGAGATAGTCATTGATTTCATCAAGCTCTTCTATCAAAGGCTCTGGGGCAAAATGCCCTGGCTTAGCCCCTAAATGATCGAAAGCTGTATTAAGCATACGAATAATATCGGATGACTCATTATTAACAATCTGTTTCGTTTTTAAATCAAAAAGTACTGGGACGGTTACACGTCCACTATAATCTGGTTGGCTGAGTGTATAAATCTCATGCAAATAGTCGGCCTTAATTACTGGATCAGGAATAACCCCTTCTCCTTCTTCAAATGTCCAACCATTCTCTAACATTAAAGGATTCACGACAGACACTGAAATCATCTCGTCTAATCCTTTTAAGGCGCGTACAATCATTACACGACTAGCCCACGGACAGGCTAGCGATACATAAAGATGGTAGCGACCAACTTCAGCTTTAAAGCCTTTTTGCCCATCTGGGCCTGCTCCACCGTCTTCTGTTAACCAGTTTCTAAACTGTGTTTCAGAACGCACAAAACGACCGCCACTCGATTGGGTGTCGTACCATTTATCTTGCCATTGGCCTTTTACTAAAAGTCCCATGAAAAATCCTCTTTTCTTTTCTTTTTCTTTTCTCCTAATTCTAGTTTACCACAAAAGAAGGCTACTTGTCACGATTTTTAGCTAAAAAATAGGCTTAACATTTTTAACACGCTGGCCTATCTTGCTTTATTTTCCAAATAATCTCGCCCAAAATCCTTTGGTTTCATTTTCTTGAACTTGAGCCTGAGCAGCATCAAGCTCTATCTTGAGACTGTCACGATCGCTCAGAGCCTTAGCAGTTAGTTGCTGTTGCTGATCCAACTGCTTGTCTTTTTCAGAAATTTGCACATCCTTCACACGAATCTGTTCATCCTTAGCAAGGATTTGTGCGTCTTTACTTTTTAGCTGTTCATAGAGGCGAATGATCTCTGCATTTTTCTCATCAACCAGAATCTCCATCAATTCGCGTTGCTTCGTTTCCTCACTGACAGGCTCATCTTCAAAGATGGTTTTCTTATAAATCTTCTCTAACTCGATCAACCCTGCACGATTGACAACGGTGACTCCTTTTTCGTTCTTCTCAACAAATTTACTCGGGAAGGACTTGACACGATTGTTAATCGCTTGGCGACTGACCCCTAGAATATCAGCCAATTCACTGACGGTTTTTTCTACTGACATTGAACCTCTATCCTTTACTATTTCTCTGGAATAACACTATTAGAATCTTATCATATCAGGCCTTGCCTGTCAACTTTTACCAATTTTATGGTAGAATGAGATTATGACAGATTACGATACTATTATTGTCGGTGGAGGTCCGGCAGGAATGATGGCCGCTATCAGTGCTGCCAGTCTAGGACAGCGATGCCTCTTAATCGAGAAAAACAAAACATTAGGAAAAAAGTTGGCACATACAGGAGGTGGCCGTTGCAATGTCACTAACTGCGGTAGTTTAGAGGACATTCTAGCGGGTATTCCAGGTAATGGCCGCTTTCTTTACAGCGTCTTCTCCCAATTTGACAATCAAGATATCATTCGTTTTTTTGCCGAAAATGGTGTGCCACTGAAAGAAGAAGACCACGGTCGCATGTTTCCGACAACAGATAAGTCTCAGACCATCATTCAGTGCTTGGTCTCCAAAATGACAGATTTAGGAGTCACCCTTAAAACTCGGACAGAAGTGGTTTCTATAAAAAAACAAGACGAACGCTTTCTCATCAAGGCATCATCAGAAAGCTTTGAAGCAACGAAACTGATCGTCACCACAGGTGGTAAGTCCTATCCGTCTACAGGCTCAACAGGCTTTGGATACGATATTGCTCGTCATTTTAAGCTGGAAGTTACCGACCTAGAAGCTGCTGAGAGTCCACTCCTTACGGTCTTTCCCCATAAGGCACTACAGGGGCTCTCCTTGGACAATGTGACCTTAACCTACGGAAAACACCAGATTACCCATGATCTGCTGTTTACCCATTTTGGTCTATCTGGTCCTGCCGCCTTGCGATTATCCAGTTTCTTAAAGGGTGGTGAAACGATTACTCTCGATATGTTACCAGGCGAGACAAAAGAAAGCCTTCAGACCTTTCTGGACGATAATCGTGAGAAAAACCTCAAAAATGCCCTCAAACAACATCTCCCTGAACGGCTATCAGACTTTATCAGCCAAGATTTCCCAGAGAAGATTAAGCAACTTACCCAATCAGACTTAGAGCAGCTTATCAAACAAGTGAAAGCTCTCCCTATCCTTGTCTCTGGTAAAATGTCTTTAGCAAAATCCTTTGTCACTAAAGGGGGCGTCTCTCTCAAAGAAATCAATCCCAAAACCCTTGAAAGCAAAAAAGTAGCAGGCCTCCACTTTGCCGGTGAAGTCTTAGACATTAATGCCCATACAGGAGGGTTCAACATTACCTGTGCCCTCTGTACTGGATGGGTTGCTGGGTCTTTGCATGTTTAAGAATAGGAAAATCCCGTGACCTTTCTCACCGGGATTTTATTTGTTTTGAACTACTGAGGAGACTTCTTCTGATTCTTCCAATAAATAAGGAAACTACATAAGCAGAAAAGGAGACATAAGATTTGGAAAAAACCAACCTTGGTAAAATTATTCATCAAGCTTCCAATTAAAATCATAAAGGAACCTAGAATAGCAAAGATAGGGGCAAAAAGACCTGTGAACTTATTCTTAATTTTCCCCTTAAGGTAGAACCGTAAAACAACCAAATGGAGCAAGTTAAGCGTGAAATTATTAAAGACAATCGTGATTTCACTAATATCGCTACCTGGTAACCAGTTGAATTTCGTAACCGCATAGTGTAGGAGAAGGTAAAAAACAGTAAGTCCTATGACAGCAACCGCTGATCGGATTGAAATCTGGTATTTGGGATGTATCTGACCCATTTTAGACGAGTTAATCCACCCTCTGGCTGCATAGGCTTGAGGCAAGCGCATGGTTGTTAGCAAAAGCCCATTAACCACACCTAATACGGAAATGATAACCACTAAATTGATTACTTTACTAATCTGAGAACCAAATAGTTCCGTCGCAGCGAAGGTGATGGCATCATCTCCTGTTGACATGATAAAGCTCGGCCCCAAAATACGGCTCATCCCATAAAAGAAGAGAAGATAGAGAGACAGGATAATCATCGGAGCGATGATAAAGGCTCTAGCAAGGTTTTTCTTAGGGTTTTTAATCTCAGGAGCAATACCTGACACAGCCGTCCACCCTTCAAAAGCAAAGGCTAGAGGGACTAATCCAGCCATCCAACCCCAACCAACAGACGACGGAGCAACCACTTCAAAGGAGGAGGGGATTTCTGGTTGAGCTTGTGCCCAAAAAACACCCATGAGACCCACTAAAACGAGAGGGATGATTTTGACAGCTGTTGTCAAATCTTGAAAATAGCCTCCCAAGACCCTTGAAAAAATATTTCCAAAGCCAATAAGAAGGAGGTAAAATAAGGCGAGAATAATTTGTGTTTCCAAAGAAACACTCATGCCTAGGAAACTCCATGTGTAAAGACTCGCCACCCATGCAACAACAGCAGTAACCGTTGGAAAATACAGGTAGGCAGTGAACATCCCCAAGGTTGCAGCAAGAGCTGGATGAACATAGGCTTCATAGTAGCTGGATAAGCCTCCACTTTGGCTATTGCGTTGGGCCAATTCTGAAATGGTTAGGCTTCCGAAGGTGATGGATAGAGAGCCTAAAACAATAACCAGAACCCCTAATCCAATACTGCCTCCTGTAAAACGTAAAATATCATCCGTCTTAAAATAAATACCTGATCCAATCACAATCCCTACAATCATGGCAATGGCTGTCCACAGGCTATAGGTCTTCTTTTTCGTTGTCTCTATTGTCATTTTTCCTCCACTTTCTAATGCCTTATTATACCCTATCCTATATCAATAGACAAGATATATGATGCAAAAAATGAAAACCTTTTCTTTGCCCTCAAAAAAACTGGGAAGATTGGTATCCCAGCTCGTGAAGCTTAAACGACCGTCCTTGTCTCTGCACCTTTATCAACACCTACAGAAAAGACATACCGATGCCCTTGCGTTAGGCTATGGTAAAAGCCTTGACCTTGATAGAGGTGGAAAACTTGAACGGTCTCTTGATCGACTTTATCAGGATAGACATGGCTAACATAGGGATTATCCTTTAGCAGACTCTCAAGCATCTCTCGCCCGACTTTTCTAGCTCTCCCCTCTAACCTAATCACTTGGATCAAGTAGTCTTCTTCGGACATGGCGGTCAAAGCCACGTGTTCATTGGCGGTCAATTGTTGGTAAAAATTGGTTTTAGGACTCGTCATAAAGAAAATGCCTTTCTCATTAGCTACACCAATATGAGCATGTCTAGCATGAGGTGTCCCATCAGCATCTACCGTCGCAAAGACAGCCACCTTCATCCCCTGTAAAACCTTCATGATCTCTTTGACTTCCATCATCGACCTCCTTTTGAAATCGCTTTCTATTACCTTCATTATACCAAAAATAGACCACAAAGTTAAGTAAAGAAAGAACCGCAACTAAACTTATTTAGAAAGAAGCGTTTTCTGACCTAAATACTATTAGAGATTCCGTCGCGTAAAGTTTTAAAGTCTTGGTATTTTCAATAATTTTAACAGAGTGAGTACATTTGCCCTTAAAGAGACAGGTGGAGATTGAGAGGATTGATAATATTTTGGAGCAAAGATTGACTATTTTTACCTTTCCTTTGATTGATTATCTAATGCTAAATGTTTAGCTTAATATTTCGTTTTTCTTCAGTAAGTTTATAGTTCTTTGAAGTTTTTCAAAAAAACATACAACATATGGTGTTTTTGTTGTTTTAAATAATAAAAGGACACTATATTTAGTATTTTTATATTGACGTATATCATAATTAGATGATAACATCTAATTATGGTTTGTAGCTATTCCATTCTTAGGAAATGGATTGGTTTACGTAAATCAAATGAAATAAGAAGGAGGAAATCTATGGCAAACTCTAAAGATTGTAACCCGCCAAAATCTGTACGAAAAGCTGGAAAAACATTATCGACAAGTACATCATCTGCCCAAAAATCAAAAGCTGGAAAAACTTTAGCAAATCATAAAGAATCAAAACACTAATCTGCCTAGCGAAAAGCCCTAGAGTAGAACAGAAAGAAACTGGAGATAGCGTATACTATCACCCGATTTAAGTTCTTGAGATGGTGTATGTACTTATAATTGTTTTACTACACCCCTATTTTTGGTGTTATTTAGATAAAAGAAGCTCTGAAAGGGGTTTTACATCTTTGCTATCACTAAGCTCAGAAATATGTTTTTGCAAATTATGAAAAGGGGCAACAGCAATCAAGCTGTTGTCCCTTACATTTTCAAGAAGTAACGTTATTTATAAGCATTTTAGGCTATAAAACTTTCCTTACCTATAAACCATGTAACCAGACAACTAAGACATCGCTAGTCTTTGTAGAGGTATAATAGCCATATTGCTAATCTATCCATCTCTTCACTGAAAGTAATTCAATGTAAACTGATCTGCTGATGTTGAGAGGTTTCTCATTTCAGAATCAATAGATAGCTCTGAAACCTTCCACTTATTAGTGATTAGATTGCCCTCATTTGATAGTTCAATTGCCAAATTATAATTTTCTAGGTACTGGCTCTGGTGACGAGAAAAAATACCGTCCCTCATTAGGGCTAATTACCATCTTAATGGGAATATACTTCGAGTCTGACGTGATCTCTTCACCATTTTTACCATTCGTATACGCTTTTAATGGCTGTCTGTCATAGCTTCGCTCAACCACACCTTTATCTGCCTGTCCCCAATCAAAGGTATCCTTGGTTTCACGAATGGAAATCATCTGCTGATACTTTTTGAATCAACTTCTTGATCAAGTCTAAGTGTGATTTTACTGATATTTTCTTCCCAATACATTGTGCCTTCCAAAAATGCAGAGTAATGTCCGCTAAGTTTCATCGTTCCCTAATTACACGCTTCCAAGCAAAATAAACTGATCAATAGAACAGCTATGTCTATGTATTGTCATAGTCGTCAGTCCTTTTAAAGATCTTTTCCATTGCTTTTAATCACTTTTTGGTACCAATAAAACGAATCTTTTCGGTAACGCTTGAGGCTACCATTGCCCTGACTATCTACATCTACATAGATAAACCCATAGCGTTTATCAATCGTTCCTGTCGAAAGAGCCATCACATCTAGTGCACTCCAAGGGAGATAACCAATCAGGTCTACCCCTTCAGCAATAACCTGTTTTAACGATTGAATATGCTCTCTTAGGTAGGCAATGCGGTAACTGTCTTGAACCCGTCCATCAACGAGTTCATCTTTGGCTCCTAGACCATTTTCCACAATCATTATAGGGATTTGGTAACGATCATACACACGATGCAGGAAGATTTCCAGACCTTTTGGATCAATTTGCCAGCCAAATTCACTTTCAACCAAGTAGGGGTTTTTGAGACCTGTTAAAAGATTGCCGCTTACTTTATCAGCTGTTTTATCATAGCTCATGCACGAAGACATATAGTAACTACAAGCATAAAAATCAACCGTTCCTGCTCTTAGAATTGCCTCATCCCCTTCAGGAATTTCCAGCTGGATTTCATTTTCCTCAATATAATGGTGAAGGTAGTAAGGATAATAGCCCTTTACCATCACATCGCTACAAAACATGTTTTTTATGAGATTTTCCTTGTCTGTCAAACGAATATCGTCAGGATTTGGTGTTAGAGGATAATTTAGCATGCTAGCAATCATACAACCTAATTGATTATTGGCATCTATTTTCTTAGCTAATTGCACAGCTTTAGCACTTGCAATAAATTGATGGT
>DIXV01000059.1:14149-14967 GCA_002436115.1 Streptococcus sp. UBA6071
TAGCACTTGCAATAAATTGATGGTGCAGGCATTGTAGGCGGACTTGAAGTGTGTTTTCAGGAGAATCAATGGCGCTAAAAATTCCCCCTGCTGTCATAATTCCAAATGGTACCAATAGACAATTAATCTCATTAAAGGTAATCCAATATTTGACCTTCCCTTTATATCTCGTAAATAAAGTCCGACAATATTTTACATACAAATCAATCATTTCACGTTTCAGCCAGCCTCCCTTTAAGGCTAGTGTAAAGGGGGATTCATAATGGGAGATCGTTACAATCGGTTCGATTCCATATTCAGCTAATCGGTCAAAAATATGATCATAAAAAGCTAGACCCGCTTCATTGGCTTCTGCTTCCATACCTGTCGGATAAATACGGGTCCATGCAATTGACATACGATAAGAGTTAACGCCCATTTCTGCCAGCAGTGCAAGGTCTTCCTCATAGCGGTGATAAAAGTCAACTGCTTGATGGGATGAATAGTAATATCCCTTCTGAACACCTTTCATTTCCTTGCGAAAATGATCCGTCTGAGCTAGAATGTCAATTACACTCACGCCTTTGCCATCTTCATTCCAAGCACCTTCCACTTGATTTGCTGCGGTTGAAGCTCCCCATAAAAAATCTGTTCTCATTTCCTTCCTCTTTCTAAAGATAAGGAACTAGGAATTCTCCTAGCTCACCTCTAAGTATGCTCTTCTTCGTCAAAGCCTATCGCATAAGCAATTCCAAAAGTAATGACAAAGGCCAAGCCTGCACAAATGATAGCCGTGATTAAGTTGCTCTTTTCTCCGATAAAGATGGGCAATGATAATA
>DIXV01000059.1:15186-17165 GCA_002436115.1 Streptococcus sp. UBA6071
ATAGGCGGTTAGTCCAAGAAGACCTGCAAGACATCCTGCAATCAAGGCTCCTAAAATCATGGCGTAGAAAGGTTTTTTGAAGCGTAGATTTACCCCATAAAGAGCGGGTTCTGTAATACCTAGAAGTGCCGATACAGTCGCCGACGTTGCAAGGCTCTTTGTCGCCTTATTTTTTGCACGCACTGCGACAGCAGCGGCAGCTCCACCTTCTGCAATATTGGCAATCAAGCCTGATGGAATGAGGACGGCATCAAATCCTTGTGTGGCAAACATGGTGATAATAAGTGGGATAAGGGCATTGTGCATACCTGTCAACACCAGAAGCGGGAACAAGGCAGCGTTTAAACCAACTGCTGCCCAGCCCCATTGGTTCATCACATTTGCAAATGCTTGGAAATAATCGCCTAGGACACTGCCGAGTGGGGCGATTACTATTAACATGGTCGGAGCTGTAATCAGCAAAGTTAGCATCGGACGTAGAAAGACCTTAACCATATTTGGCGACACCTTATTTGAGAACCTCTCAACATATTTTGCAAGCCAAACGGTTAAAATAACGGGAAGCGCCTGTGCACTGTAGTCAACAATCTTAACAGGTAGCCCTGCTAGGCTCGTGACCGTTGCTTGCTGCTCACCAGCCAATGCCATAAGGGTAGGGTGGACAAGAATCGCCCCAAGTACCATCCCGATGAAAAGATCAACCTGCAATCGTTTAGCCGCCGTGTACCCTACCATAACAGGTAAGAAATGATAAACCCCATCACCAATCATGTTGAGCAATTGATAGGTTGAATCATCTGGTGAGAGTACTTTAAAGGTCACTAGTAAGGTCACTAAAACCTTAATCATCCCGCTACCAGCAATGACAGGGATTAGTGGGGTAAAACAACTGATAAAGACATCTAAAGCTGTATTGAGGTAGCCTTTTATCCCTGATGGTTTTGTAATATGGTCTGATTCAACTTCTCCTTGAAGCTTTTGATTGTCAAATAGTTGTGAAAAGCTCTGGTAGATGGCCTCGATTTCTTTACCAATGATAATCTGATATTGTCCACTGGCTTTGGCAACCCCAATGACACCTTCAAGCTTTTGGATGGCTTGAGTGTCCGCTTTGGATTCATCCCGAAGTCTCAAACGAAGCCTCGTCACACAATGTGTCACAGACTCAATATTAGACTCCCCGCCAACATGCTTTAATAGACTTTGACTAAGCGCTTTATGATTCATGGCTTAACTCCTTTGTTTTTTCTTACCCATAGTTTACAAGAAGCTCTCTTTAATAACCTCTTCATTTTTGTCTTAATAAGGCAAGCTTCTTAAGCAGATGCCTGAAACAGTCCGTTGGAGATTAATTTTTTGATGCTATTTTTAATCTAGTAGAGGTAAATAATATGGGTATGGCGAATTTCGTTTGGCTCAAGTGTGTAAGACAAGGTGAGCCGCCCATCCTCTGTCTGTCTATGAGATAAGCTTAGTTCTGGAATAGCTTGTGCTTTGAGAAATGCAATCTCAGCATCTCCAAAGTGACTTGAGCTATCTAAGACTACCTGTGCCATTTTGTCTTGAACACTCCCTGATTTGCGATTAATTAAGCGTGTCTTAATCAGGTAAGTCCCTGGAGTGATGTTTTCAAGCTTAAAAATGAGTTTCTGGCTAGGTAAGTCTTCAAAATAACCATCATACGGGTAGTTATCCCCACTCCTTACTCCTCTATAATAACGATAGTTTAAGGTCGCACAATGGTGGCTCACAATACTAATGTTTTTTCCCTGTGCAGTCACAAATGAGTGTTTATCTTTTGCGACAAAGTCTGTCCCTTGACGATTCAAAAAATGATGGCTATAATAAACCGGCTTTTTGATGCCGTGTTTGGTCACTAGTCCTTCAATACCCGAAATAATACCACCATCTCTATCCTCCTTGCCTAGCAAATCTAAGGGGCTGGCATAGGCTAAACTATCCAACAAGCCAAAACAGGC
>DIXV01000059.1:17332-19016 GCA_002436115.1 Streptococcus sp. UBA6071
AAGCCAAAACAGGCAATCGTTGTTTTAATCCGATTGGCTGCCTTAAAAGCCGAATCATTGATCCAGACCTGCTGGTCGCTATAATCCTTCCATTCAACAATATGAATAAGATAACGCTCTCCTGCGAGCAAGTCTGCCGTCATTTCCAATTGGTTTTTAAGGTGGTTCACATCTGTTATGGGATAAAAGACGATAGCATGTTCACCTTCTCTATCAACAAATTCTGGCAAGACACGAAAGGTTAAATGGCTCAATCCATCTACGCCTTCTTGCTTTACATAGTTTAAGATAAGGGACAGACTCTTCATGTCTCCAAGAAGCAAGCCTGGACCATATAAACTTGCTTCAATAGAAAACCTCTCTAAAATATGAGTCACCCTTCTATAAACAGCAAAATACACCTGACATTTTAACTCATCAAAGATTGTCCCATAGTCCAATTCAAACCGCCACTTGCGAACCCTATCAATACTATAGCGGTTGCTGAAGTGGGACAAAAACCGTGTCAAATAGGCTTCATAATGCTCAAATTGTTGGTAGTCTCTAAAATCAATCACTATCTGACACACCAAGCCCTGTTTAACCAAAAAGTCTAAATACTCTTCTTCCTTATAAAACGAATACCCCACTCCTTCAAACACCGTCGGACATTGCAGCCTTAGCCGAATGGACTCAAATTGCAGTTCATCTTGCACCATCAAAAACTGTTGCTGTGCTTGGTGTTGACTGAGTGCCTCACTCCTTCCAAGATTGATGACTTGCCTCCAATAAGGAAGCCGCTTGTCTCTGTGAGACACATCTACTCTTAAAATGTGAGGTTCCCCTTTCTCTAAAAGAATTTGCTCATGCAATACTTCGGATAGGCTTGAATAATCTTTAGAAATCTGAGAAGTTACTGCTTGAGAGTTAATCAGCTTTCGATAGTGACTCGGAAGTTGATGGTGCTTTTCTTTAAATGCCTTATTAAAAGCGGTGAGGTTAGGAAAGCCGCTATCTAAAGCAATCTGCAAAATAGATAACTGCTCATTTCTTAAGAGACTCTCTCCATACGTTAAGCGACTATTGGTCACGTATTTATAGAACGTCTTTCCCATCGTTTGCTTAAATAATTTCGAAAAATATTGTGGCGTCATGTAAAAATCCGAGCTCATTTGTGACAAGGTCAAATCCGATTGAAAATGAGAGTCAATATAGCTAGCAAACTGTTTTTCAAGCGTTTCTTTTTCTACTGACAAGCGATTGACTCGGAAGTGTTGCATCAAGATGAGGTAGAGTTCGTAGGACCATTTTTGAAACTCAGCCTGTGCAAAATGATTCCTATCTACCGTCGCAAGTAGTAACTTTGCTAGACAATCTTTTAAAATGACAAAATTATCATTTTTATCACGACTACTATCACAGACAAATCGCAATTCCTCAGAAGCAAATAGGCGTCTTAGAACTCTCTCGTCTATGCTAACGAAGGCAAATAAGGCATCTTCTTCCAAATGCTGAAACGTCAATTCCTCCAAAACATTCAAAAGCACGACGTCAAATTGCTGCAAAATCTGCTCATTAATCTCTAGAGAGGAACCCAGATTATAGATTAATCTAATCGTTTTTGCATCCACTTTTAGCTCGTTTTGATGTAAGGTAACTGTTAACATAACTTCCCCCGTCCTAATGCTAAAAAACTCTACAGGTC
>DIXV01000059.1:19202-19755 GCA_002436115.1 Streptococcus sp. UBA6071
GTCTTCCAATAAACCATCGTAGAGTTTTTTAATATACTGGTTATTCAGCAAGAACCCTTCTCAAGGACTGACAAGTCCTTTTACCTGCTTCCCACCATTCTCTCTCCTATTTCAACGAGTCAGATGGCTGATTGCTCGAATCTTGAGATTTCTGGTAGCTTAAGCAATCATCACTGTTCTAGTTTTTACCCCTTTTATTGGGATTGGGATATAAGCTGTACGCGTGATGACTGTCAGCTCAACCTCATGCGCCCCAGAGGATAACCCTCCTTCTTGGTGCACACGAATTTTTAAAGGAACATCAAATTCCCACTTATAGGTCGTTACCGTTTCCATCTCGTCTAAAGTGAACCAGTCGTCTCCTTCAGCACTGCAACGAATCATCTCTCGTGGCACTTCTTGACCGTCCACCTTCACTTGAATGTCATTGACCATTGATAAAGGAATGGCACGGTAATAGGTAATATAGGTCTCCAACTCAAACCCTACAGTTTGTCCATCAACAACTGTATTTTTACACGAATCTTTCTTAAAAACATTATTATCAAACATG
>DIXV01000059.1:19989-20877 GCA_002436115.1 Streptococcus sp. UBA6071
GTTTCTGGTGTGCTGCTACCTGTTCTTTTTCAATCATCGGATGACCCGGCAAAATCCAGCGATTCCCTTCATACTCGGTTGCGACATAGCCATCATAGTGATGGTCATGTAAATAGTGGAGAATCTTACGGTAGTCAATTGAGTATTCAATCCCTTCCTCTGTCATTTCCCATAGTTTGAAGTGGCAATGTTTGATATAGGGGATGAGATCATCAAGAACCGACAACGGTGTGTTTTCATACCCATCAGCCAACATGATATACGGCATGTTTTGAGGCTCTGCAAACTGCGCTAATTCGGGAACCATGTTCCGCTGACGATCAATTAGGTGCGTTCCGTCTAAGCCTTTATCAAACTGGGCATTGAACAAGTCAATGACAGCTTGATCTACTCCCAAAACCTCTTTATTAAACTGATTGAAGACTCTAGGAATACGATCACAAAAGATTCCCGTATCCACGACGAGACCGCAGTAGGGTGACTGAAGGCGTTTCATTTCTGCAATGAAGGCCGCGGTTGCTGGCTCTTTAAAACTCATTCCAGCATGGATTTCCAAAGCAAAGGCAACATCATACTTCTCTGCATAGGGAAGCAAGGGTTCAATGACAAAGGCTGGGATCATCGAAACGAGACGAATCAATTTAAAACCTAAACGATGAGCTAGTTTGATTTCATCAACCAAAAGAGCAATACACTCTTTTTGAGTTAATTGACGATTTTGATATAAGTTGGTGTTTAAAAAGACATCTGCACAGACTGGTTTGGCAGTCGTCTTAGCCATCATCCGATCCCAATTCGCTAATGTTTCTTCACTTGGATAGGGTGTCCCATGTAACATTTGGTCTGGCAATAGTTCAAATCCTTGAACCTGGTGTTCATCTAAATAGG
>DIXV01000092.1:0-9363 GCA_002436115.1 Streptococcus sp. UBA6071
CCGGATGATGTCTAGATGATGCTTACGAGCTAAAAGGATAAGGACTAGACTAATCGCTTGTACGACTTATTTCTTAATCATACGATTGTAAAGTCTGTCTACTATTCAAAAAGTCTATACTAGTATCTAAAAATGGCATTTTACAAACGTTGTAAAGTGGATTATACTAGTATTAATAAAGGAAACGGAGGACGATTATGCAAACTGTTACATTAAATAATGGTGTTGAGATGCCCATTTTAGGTTTTGGTGTTTTTCAAATTCCAGCAGAAGAAACCAAACGAGCAGTCTTAGATGCGATTGAGGCAGGTTATCGTCATATTGATACAGCGCAATCTTACCTCAACGAAAAAGAAGTGGGTGAAGCAATTCGTGAGTCGGGTATACCACGGAAAGATATGTTTATCACCAGCAAGGTCTGGATTTCAAACTATGGCTATGAAAATGCACGGGCTTCTGTGCTTGACTCCCTTGAAAAAATGGGGTTGGATTATCTGGACCTCATGCTTGTGCATCAACCATTTTCAGACTATTATGGAGCCTACCGTGCCTTGGAAGATTTGTACACAGAAGGGAAATTACGGGCGATTGGCGTCAGCAATTTCTACCCTGACCGTCTGAGTGATATTGCGGCCTTTAATAGGATCACACCTCAGGTCAATCAGGTGGAAACGCACCCCTTCAATCAACAAGTCTCTGCTCAGGAAAACATGAAAAAGAATAATGTGCAAATGGAGTCTTGGGCAACCTTTGCAGAGGGAAGAAATAATATTTTCCATAATCCTCTTCTAGTTGAAATCGCTGAGAAATATGGAAAATCAACCGCTCAAATCATGGTTCGCTGGCAGGTAGAACGTGGTATTGTTTGCCTTACAAAATCATCAAAGTTAGAGCGTATGAAAGAAAATATTAATGTCTTTGACTTTGCCCTGTCGGCAGAAGACATGGCGACTATTGCCAGTCTAGATACAAAAACAAGCTTATTCTTCAACCACCAAGAGCCAAGCACTGTTGATATGTTCCTTGGTTTTGTTAAGGCACAAGGTGAGAAGACAGCATCAGAATAACACAAAAAGAAGGAGACAAGGCTCTCTTTCTTTTTAAAATCAATAAGTCAGCACTTAGTAAAAAGAAATACTAGCATAAGAAGCTTCCTTTACGTTAGATTAAAAACGGAGTGCTCCTGTTGACAATTCCTTTGCTTTACTGTTTAATAGAGCTAGAATCTCTTTCTTACTCAAAAGGATTGGCTAAGAAAGAGAAATGCCATTTTGGAGTCTAAAAATGAAATTTAAAGACCGTGCAATTAATGTTGATTATCGTTTGACTGATTTAGAAGATGACCTTGTTTCTTATATTAACGCACATAAGGATGAAGTTATCAGGTTAAAAATGACTAATTTGGCCCAGCGATTTTATACAGTTCCAAACACGATTACACGGTTTTGCCATAAATTAGGCTATGAAGGTTTTGTAGACTTAAAAAATCAACTAAGGTGGGAGTTAGAGACTGTTCAAGAAACAAGCTCGTTATTGAAGAGGCATTATCTCATTGAAACACTGGACTTAATAGACCCGAGTCGTGAAGAAAAGTGTATAGCTGCCTTCCAAGCAGCAAAGGCAGTAACCTTTTTTGCCGTCGGTCAAACTGGTGAATTAAGTAAAATCTGTGTTAATAATTTTTATGCTTTTGATCCTAAATTTAACTTCATTGAATACCCTAATACAGTGGAGCATAAGATAGAACAATCTAACCGAGACGTTTTCTTTTTTGTCAGTCTATCTGGGGAGACCATTGATATGCTTAGGTTGGCGGAAAAGGCCAAGCAAAAAGGGCACATCGTTATTAGCCTCACAGGGTTGGGAAAGAATTCCCTCTCAACGATTGCTGATATTAGTCTCTTTTGTCAGATTAAACCAGAAATTGTTGAAGGCTATGATGTCACTGATAAAACCCCGCTGATGATTATATTCAACAACCTATTTCATGCTTATTTATTGACAAGGTGAATAGTGAGCCTTGTTTCTGTCTACCCAATAGTTTAAAGGCGTTCTTAGTTTTACCTTGAAATACGGGCTCATATTAGAAAAAAAAGGAACAAGAGACTTGTTTCCTTTTTTTATGGTGTGGTTAAAACCGATAAAAGCAAATGATATGATAAGGCGTTAGGTAGTTTTATCCCTTTAAACCTACTCCCAATCCTATCCTGTTTATGTGTAACTGCTCATTTGGGTATTCTGGCAAAATAGGTGATAAACAATTCTGTAAAAACATCAAATAAAACAGGAGATATAGAATCGTATTCCCAGTCACCTGTGATTGAAGGGAGCACGAGGATTTTATGAAACGTATTTTTATAGTTTGAATTGGGATTTGCAGTGATTAGGATCTTCTGAGAGTCAACGGTGGCAAGTTTTTTGATAAAGGATGAATTACCGCTGGCAGAAAACGTGATCAAGACATCTTCAGACGTTAGGTAGTTAATTGCATCATCCAGAAAATCAGTAGTATAGGAGGTTACAAAGACTCCCATTTTTCGCATCAGTGTTTCAAACAATTTAGCACTTAGAAAGCTTTTGGCACTTCCCGTAACAAATGTATGCTGACTTTTAGCAACCGCCGTTACCAAATCAGTCATGGTTTCTTCAGTAAGTGTTATTTGGGTTTGTTTTAAGAGTTCTTCCAATCGGCTAAAATAGTCATTTTTTTGCCTTGTTTCATCCGAATTGGTTGATAGCCAGTTAATGAAATCAAAGCGAAAGTCTTGGTAACGGTTATAACCAAGTTGTTTTTTGACAAAACGGGTCAAGGTCGGTTGTGACACACCAGCTTTCTCTGCTAAAGCAGTGGTGGTCAGATGGGTAACTAAGGATGGCTGTTTTTTAATAATATCGTAAATAGCTAATTCTGCTGGTGAAAAACGTGTCTTGGCAGACTCCATCATGAGTAAGGGATTCATCGGATTTCCTCCTTCTATATAATAAATTATAAGCCATTTCATGAATAAAGTAAATAAAAAGTAAATTTATTTAAATAAATTATTTACAAAATAAGAAAAAAGGTGTATAGTATATTCAGAAAACGTTTTTAATTAATTAAAGGAGGGCTAAGATGACACTGAAATGGGAATATTTAAAGGAAGAAGATTGCTATGTTTCAAAAGACAATGTTTATTGTAGCAAGGCATTTGATAGCAGTTTACAAGCACTTCATATTTTCGTCCCCGATCCATTAATGGATAGCGATGGAAGGATCAATAAAGAAGCGGTTATCCAAACTAAAACAGGAAAAGTCTATACTAGTCAGACGCTACCCATTATCTTTTACAATGATATTGGTGGCTATGCAGAATGTCGACCTGCAATGTTAACGCCAAAAAACAGACGCTACCTTGAAGATGGCTATGTCTTAATCAGCATTGGGGCACGTGGCCGTCAAAGTAAAAATCAAGAAGGGAGATCTATTGGCAAAGCCCCTTCCGCTTTAGTTGATTTAAAGGCTGCTTTAAGATGGCTACGCAAGCATCAAGATGAAATTCCAGGAAATACGGAAACAATCATTAGTGTTGGAACGAGTGCAGGTGGTGCTCTAAGTAGTCTTTTAGGGGTCAGTGGAGATAATGATTTATTCTTACCATATTTGGAAGAAATTGGGGCAGAATTGTCAACTAGTGATCGGGTTTATGCAGCACAGGCCTATTGCCCTATCACCAACTTAGAACATGCTGATATGGCTTATGAGTGGATGTTTCATCGCAAAAAAATCTTCACATTTTCATCCAATAAAACACCAGAAGTCCTATCGCAAGATGAAGAAAAACTTAGTCAGACCCTAGCAGAAGATTTTCCCAACTACCTTAATCAACTTGAATTGGGAGAAGAACTAGGAGCAGATGGTAGAAGCGGGTCGTTTTACCAAGGTATCTTAACAAGTCTGTCAGAATCTCTTAATAAATTTTTAGACAGGCAGGTGGATGATTGGCCTGACAAAGCCATTTTAGTCCGTGAACTGGATGACTTCTCATCTTGGACAAAATGGAAGGAAGGTTGTCTTGAGGTAACTGATTTAGATGCCTATGTTCGCCACTATATAGGACGTATGAAGCCTTGTCCTGCCTTTGACGGGCTTGAACGACAAACACCTGAAAACGAACTTTTCGGCTCTTGTACCATAAGTCATCGCCATTTCTCAGAAAGTCTTTACAGACACTTGGAAGGTCAGTCAGGTTTTAAATCTGATTTGCAGGATTTTGAAGAGACTTTATCATCTGATACCAAGAAACAAGTGGCGTTGATGAACCCTATATATTTCTTGTCGTCAGAGCATAGTACTTCTAGTCAACCAGCGTTGCACTTTAGGATTTGCTTGGGTTCAAAAGATGCAGATACCTCTTTTGCAATTTCACGCATCTTATACTTACTTCTGAAAAAACGACATATTGATGTTGACTATCAACTAATTTGGGGGCTTGGACATTGTGATGCAGATTACAAGGAAGAGTTCAGCCAATGGGTAGATAAGATTGTAGATTAGAAAGGATAGCATTATGGTAAGAAATAACCAAGAACTAATCGCCTTAATCATTAAGGAAGTAGGTGGAAAAGAAAATATTAGCTCCTTGACTCACTGTGTTACACGTTTGAGGTTTGTTCTAAAAGATGAACAGAAAGCAGATAAAGAGGCACTTTTAGGACACGATGACGTCATCACAGTCATACAGGCTGGAGGTCAGTACCAAGTTGTTGTCGGTGATAAGTTAGTTGATTCGCTTTATCAAGAAGCCATGCTAATACTTGGTCTCTCAGAAGCAGATACAGAAGAAGCATCACATTCTAAGGGGATTGTCTCATCTGTCATGGATGTTATCTCAAGCGTCTTATCTCCAATCCTTATGGTTCTTGCAGCTGCTGGTATCATTAAAGGA
Organism: Streptococcus sp. UBA6071; assembly: GCA_002436115.1. GTDB lineage: Bacteria > Bacillota > Bacilli > Lactobacillales > Streptococcaceae > Streptococcus. The sequence goes on from DIXV01000092.1 coordinate 4,926, forward strand.
TTGATGTCGTTGTTTGTTAGCCTTAATTGGATTTCCTCTTCCAGTGGTCTCTATCAGATTTTATATGCATTAGGTGATGGATTTTTCTATTATTTCCCTATTTTACTAGGGGTGACAGCAGCTCGGAAATTTAAGTTAAACGAATTTGTTGGCGCAGCTATTGGTGCGGCTTTAACTTATCCAATCATGGTTAATTTAGCAAGTACAAGTGAGGTTCTTGGGACGGTTTTCCAAGGAACGACGTTTGAAATGAACTATTACACAACATTCCTTGGTATCCCAATTGTAATGCCGACAACTGGCTACCCATCAAGTGTTATCCCAATCATTTTGGCAGTCCTTTTTGCAGCTAACTGCGATAAAATCATTCGTAAAGCCCTGCCTGATGTTTTGAAAAATATCATTGCCCCCTTGCTTACTCTAGTGATTTCTGTTGTGTTAACTTATTTGATCATTGGTCCAGTAGCAACCATAATGTCAAGTAGTATTGCTTGGTTAGTTTCAGCTGTTTACAGTGTCCCTTTTATAGGCGGAGCTGTCGCAGGGGCAATTCTTGGGGGTGGTTTTGGAGTTCTTGTGATGTTTGGATTGCACTGGGCAGTTCTAGCTATTGCTATTTCAAATATTGCAGTTAATGGCTTTGATTATATCGCTGTTGTGACAGCAGTAGGTCCTTTTATTGGGATGGTACAAGGCCTAGCCATTGTTGTTAAATCAAAAAGCTCAGTTGTTCGAAATCTTGCACTTCCGGCAACAATTTCTCAGTTCTGTGCAGTTGGTGAACCGTTGATGTATTCGATTCTTGTTCCTTTAAGAAAAGAATATGTGATCAATATTGCCTGTGGGGCTTTCGGAGGTATGTTACTGGGTATTTCGGGAGCAAAAGCTTATATTTTTGGTGGACAGGGCTTCTTTGGTTTTGCCAATTACATTAATCCAAAAACAGGAGACCTCACCGATTTATACAAGGTCGTTATCTGTCTAGCGATTGCAATGCTACTAGCCTTTGTTATTGAATACATTTTCTACTCAGATAAACGTGCTGAAGAAGCGTTAGAGAGAAGTAGGTCCTAGAAGTAAGCTGTAAACAATAGATAAGTAAAGGCTAAAAGAGCTTATACCAGCTATTTTAAACGGTTTTCATCTTTAAAAAAGAAAAAAAGGAGAAATCTCAATGGCAGAACCATTATATGATTTACGCTATGTTTTAGAGGAATTAAAAGCACAACCTGGACAGTACCATGAAACAAACCTTGAAATAGATCCCCACGCAGAATTATCTGGGGTTTATCGTTATATTGGGGCAGGTGGGACGGTTAAACGACCAACACAAGAGGGGCCTACAATGGTTTTTAATAATATCAAAGGTTTCCCAAACCAGCGTGTAATGACGGGTATTATGGCGAGCCGAAAACGTACTGGAAAAATCCTCAACCACAACTACAAAAGGCTGGGACATCTCTTAAATGATGCGGTTAACCATCCTGTCAAACCCATTATGGTGGATAAAAGTGAGGCACCAGCACAGGAAGTTGTGCATTTGGCAAGTGATGAAGGATTTGATATCCGCAAGTTGATTGCTGCACCAACTAATACAGAATATGATGCGGGGCCGTACATCACTATGGGGCTTATCTATGGTTCTTCTCCAGATAAAGGCATGAGTGATGTTACGATTCATCGTATGGTATTGGAAGACAAAGATACCATTGGTGTTTATATCATGCCAGGAGGACGGCATTTAGGGCATTTTCTTTCACAATACCAAGCCATCAATAAACCAATGCCCATTACGATTAATATCGGTTTAGATCCTGCGGTTTATATTGGGGCAACTTTTGAACCACCAGCCACCCCTCTAGGCTACAATGAATTGTGGATAGCAGGAGCACTTCGAAATCAACCTGTTCATCTTGTTGAGGGGGTTGCTGTAAATGAAGTTGGCTTAGCACGATCAGAATTTATTATTGAAGGCGAAATATTACCTCACGAAACCATCAGAGAGGATATCAACACAAACACTGGCTGTGCTATGCCAGAATTTCCAGGCTATGATGGTCCAGCTAATCCAGCCCTTAATGTTATTAAAATCAAAGCAGTTACCCATCGAAAAGATAAGCCAATTATGCAGACCACACTTGGCCCAAGTGAAGAGCATGTCATAATGGCAGGAATTCCAACAGAAGCAAGTATTTTGAACTTAGCTGAGAAAGCCATCCCAGGAAAGGTGCTAAATGTCTACAATCCTCCAGCAGGTGGGGGAAAGTTTATGTCTATCTTGCAAATCAAAAAAGATACTCCTGCTGATGAGGGCATTCAGCGCCAAGCAGCTCTTCTCGCATTTTCAGCGTTTAAAGAACTAAAAACCGTTATTTTAGTTGATGATGATGTCGATATTTTTGATATGAATGATGTCATGTGGACAATCAATACCCGTTTTCAAGCCCATAAAGATATCATGGTCTTAGAAGGCCTGCGAAATCACCCGCTGGATCCATCAGAGCATCCAGACTATTCACCAGAATATATTCGCTTTAAGGGAATGTCCTCCAAATTAGTCCTTGACGGGACAGTACCATTTGATATGAAAGCTGTTTTTGAGCGTGCTGCTTTTAAAGAAGTTGCTGATTGGGAGAAATACCTTGACTAAGTCTGAAACTATCTAATGAAAATCTATTAAAGGAGATAAGATGGACAAGCGTACTATTGTAGTGGGCATAACAGGAGCTTCTGGAGCTATTTATGCTGTAGATCTTCTTAAAAAACTCCAAACAGTTGATCTCGTTGAGACGCATGTAATTATAAGCGACTGGGCGCGTGAAAACTTAAAAATTGAGTTGGGTATGTCTGTTGACGATTTTGAGGCACTATGCGATGTTTCGTATTCTAACAGAAATTTAGGTGCTAGGATTGCGAGTGGTTCATTCATGACGACTGCAATGGTCATCATTCCTGCCAGTATGAAAACTGTTGCAGGAATCGCCTGTGGTTTAAGCGATAATTTGATTGGGCGAGCTGCTGATGTCATGTTAAAGGAGCAACGAAAACTCATCATTGCTCCTCGCGAAACCCCTTTAAATACTATTCATTTAGAAAATTTGACAAAACTGTCTAAGTTGGGTGTTCATATCATTCCACCAATTCCTGCATTTTACAATAACCCCCAAACGATCCAAGATATTGTAACGCATAACACCATTAAAATTTTAGATTCCCTTGGACTAAAAAATGACTATAAAAGACGATGGGAGGGCTTGAAATGACTAGTTTTTCTATAGAAAGTCAAGGGTTTTTGATAAGAACGGATCTTCATTTTATTGGTTCAGATATCGTAATTCTTCTTAGTGGAGGTGATTCGCCTCATGTTGGAACAGTTACCACCTGGTCTTTCCATGATAATAAAATGATCAGTCAACAATTTCCCAGCCATTCAGGTCGCTTACATAAAGATCATCTTCTGGCGGAAATCATTGTGGATGGTCTCAAAGATTTTATTGCGTGTAATGTAGTGATTTGCTCGGGTGTTCATGTTAATGGAATAAGTCAGAAACAGATTAATGCCTCCAAAGAAATGGCTGGAAAACTCTCTGTTCAAATTAAAGAGTGGTTGGAGAAACATCCAGTTAACAGAGAAGCTCCTATCTATAAGATAAAGAACTGATCGATGAGATGATAGATTGCAAATCTATCTTTTAATTAGCTAATATAGCTCAAGGAAAGCATCATGAATGAAGGAGCTACTGAGATTTAGATTTTTGAACAGACAAGAATTCAATCATGTTATTACGTAAATATGTCATAAAACTATTGAAAAAAATCAAAAGATAGAAAAGGATATCACATGCCAAAATACAACAAGATTTTTACAACCTCAACTATTTTAATCGCAACAAGCTGTTTATTAGCAGCCTGTGCGTCATCAAAAACAGATACAAGCAATTCCTCGCAAACGACAACTTCTTCAACAAGTGAGCTATCTTCAGGGAAAATTTCGACGACACTTTCAAAGGTGGATAACAGCAAGTGGCTTTATAACGAAGAAGACGATACATATTACCAACTTGGGATTCCTTATGCAGAAAAGCCGACAAATTCAAGTGAGCAAACCCTTTCCATCTTCATTCCAGGAGCATATGTCAAAGCTACCGACAATGGCGATGGAACCTATACGGCTTCAATTGACGGTAATTCTAAGGTGGGAGATTACACCTCGAAAACAGCCCCTATTGTTCTTCCAATTGATACACCTGGATACGCTGCAATGAGTGCTCTAACTGATTATTCTAGTGATGCTGCTACTTATACCAAACAGGGGATGATTTACGTTTCAGCTGGTCTTCGAGGACGTGACTCAGGAGCACCTAGTGGTGTAACAGATGCCAAAGCAGCTATTCGTTACCTTCGCTATACCGAAAGTACGATTGCTGGGGACCTCGAT
>DIXV01000092.1:9543-10346 GCA_002436115.1 Streptococcus sp. UBA6071
TATACCGAAAGTACAATTGCTGGGGACCTCGATTCAATTTTTGTAAATGGGATGAGTGGTGGCGGAGCTCAAAGCGCTATCATCGGTGCTTCAGGAGATTCGTCCTTATACGATAACTATTTGAAAGAGATTGGGGCAGTAGAAGGGGTTTCTGATGCCGTTGCTGGTGTCATGGCTTGGTGTCCTGTAACGAATTTGGATACCGCAAATGAAGCTTATGAATGGAATATGGGCTCTTCTCGGACTGGATTAGATACAGCAACACAAACGCTATCTGATCGTTTGGCAGCATCATACGCCAGTTATATCAATGAACTTGCTTTAAAAGATGAAGCAGGTAACACCTTATCGCTTACTGAATCAGAAAATGGCATCTATCAATCTGGTAGCTACTACGACTATGTTAAAGAAACTGTTGAAGATTCCTTAAATACTTTCTTAGCCTCTACATCTTTTCCTTACGATGGCAGCAGTGCATCTACGGGTAATATGATGGGAGGAAGACGACCTAGCTCGGTAGAAGGAGGAATAAGTCCAAGTGACGGTGCAAGTACAGAAAGACCAATTGAGAATATCGACAATATCCAGCGTACAGGAAACTCCATAGCATTAGAACTCTCTGGCAACTACCAGTCTGCTCAGGAATATATTGATGCCTTAAACTCTCAATCACAATGGGTCACTTACGATCAGGAAACTAAGAAAGTCTCCATTACTAGTTTAGCAGATTTTGTAAAGTACCTAAAAACAGCAACAAAGTCTGTTGGAGCCTTTGATTCCCTAGATGCTTCACAAGGGGAAAA
>DIXV01000092.1:10518-11478 GCA_002436115.1 Streptococcus sp. UBA6071
ATTCCCTAAATGCTTCACAAGGGGAAAACGAATTATTTGGAGTAGGTAGTGGTGGTATTCATTGGGATGCTAGAATGGCTAACCTATTAAAAGGAACTGAATATGAGGAAGCTTATTCAACAGACCTGAGCACACTGGATGCATTAGGTACTGATTTAACGACTCGCATCAACATGTACACACCTCTTTATTACCTATCAGATTATTATGAAGATGGGGAAAACGCATCTACGGTCGCAAGCTACTGGAGAATTCGTTCAGGTATTAGCCAAGGAGATACGGCCCTGTCAACCGAAATCAATCTAGCTTTGGCATTAAAAAATTATGGTATTGAATCTGTAGATTTCGCTACAGTTTGGGGACAACAGCATGTTAAAGCTGAAGTTACGGGTGATTCTGAGAGCAACTTTATCTCTTGGATAAATGACTGTCTAGCAAACAAATAAGAGCCATTACTGATTTTACATTGTTATTAGAAGACGTTTTCGTCTTCTTTTTTGGTATTAACAAAAACTAAAAAAGAAAGGAAAAATTGTTTTAGATAACTCTTTGTACAGTATTTTAGATTAAATGAGGTGTAATATTACACCTCAGATTGTCAAAAGATGTCAAAACAAAGTAACGCTACAAAAAAACAGTGTAATCGTTTTCTAATGGTATATAATGATGATAACAAAAGGAAAGGAGTTGCACCATGAATCTATCACATGCAACGGCAGAAAATTTAATTTTTCTGGATAACTCACTTACAACAAAAGAGGAGATTTTTACATTTATATCTCAAAAATTAGCTCAAGAAGGAAAGGTAACATCGGCTCAAGCCTTTAAAGAAGCTTTGTATGCTCGAGAAGAGATGGGAATTACTGGCTTTGAAAATGGTTTGGCGATCCCTCACGGTAAAAGCTCCAGTGTGAAAGAAGCAACATTTGCAGTTATCAGACTGAATCAGCCCTTAAAAGC
>DIXV01000092.1:11626-12884 GCA_002436115.1 Streptococcus sp. UBA6071
CAGACTGAATCAGCCCTTAAAAGCGAGTGACTATCTTTCCTTGGATCCAGAAAATGAAGTTGATATCTTGTTCGTTTTGGCAATTCCGGAAAATCAGGCAGGGACAACACACCTGACCATTTTAGCAGATTTAGCTACAAAATTAGGTGATCCAGAATACCTTAAACAAATCAAGGCAGCCAAAACACCAAAAGAAGTCCTTACGATTCTAAGTACTGAGGACGAGACGGAGCCAAAGGACCAATCAAAGACACATAAAGGCTTAATCTTAGGGATTACAGCCTGTGCTGCAGGAATTGCACATACCTATATGGCAGCCGAAGCTATTTCGAAAAAAGCAGATGAACTGGGCTATCGTGCCAAAATAGAAAAGCAAGGTGCTAACGGGATTGAGGATCGTATCTCAGCAGCAGAAGCACAAGAAGCTATCGGGATTATTTTTGCTCACGATGTGGCTTTAAAAGAGGTAGACCGCTTTAAACACTTGCCTAAGATAGACGTTAAAGTGGCCGAACCGCTTAGAAATTCCGAAAAACTCGTTCAAGCACTTATCGAAAAATCTGCCAATTACCATCCAAAAGAAGGAGAGCAAGTCATTGATGCCTATACCGAAGAAAAACAAGGCTTTTGGACAATAGTCAAAGATGCGGTATTAACAGGTATTTCCTATATTATTCCTATTATTATAGCGGGTGGTATGATTGGGGCATTCGCTGTTATGGCAACGCAACTATTCGGCTTACAAGATCAAATGGTAGTTCCAACAGATGGCTCAGTCAACACGTACTGGCTCTTCTTGCTAAAAACATTAGGTGGAAATATGCTTTCAATTCTAATGCCACCTGTTTTAGCGGCTTATATGTCTTATTCAATCGCAGACAAACCTGGCCTTGCACCAGGGTTTGCGGCTGGTCTAGCGGCTTCAGCCATTAACTCCGGTTTCTTGGGAGCTATGCTAGGTGGTTTAGTGGCTGGTTTCCTAATGAAATGGATGAAAGAGCATATTAAAACACAAGGAATTCTTAAAGGTTTTGTGACTTTCTGGGTTTATCCCGTTATTGGGACTCTAATTACTGCTCTAATTATGCTCGTTATTTTTGGTAAACCAGTAGCTTGGTTAAATACTTCCCTTCTCAATTTTTTAGAAAATGCACAGGATATAAGTCCTATTCTTTTAGGGGCTATTGTTGGAGCTATGGTAAGCTTTGATTTAGGAGGCCCTGTAAACAAAGCAGCTTACGCTTTCTGTATTGGAGCT
>DIXV01000092.1:13075-13847 GCA_002436115.1 Streptococcus sp. UBA6071
TGCTTACGCTTTCTGTATTGGAGCAATGGCCTCAGGAAACTTTATTCCTTATGCGATTTTTGCTTCTGTAAAAATGGTATCAGCTTTTTCCTTAACTGCTGCTGTAGTCTTAAAAAAAGATATTTGGTCAAAAGAAGAAAGAGAAATTGGCAACCAAACTTGGATTTTAGGATTAGCAGGCATTACCGAGGGAGCTATTCCTGTAGCTATGAATGATCCGCTTCGGGTTCTCGGCTCTTTTGTGACAGGATCACTTGTCACTGGAGCAATTGTAGCCTCTGCTAATATTGGGTTGAATGTTCCTGGTGCTGGAATCTTTTCTCTTGCACTTCTTCAATCCTCTGGAAATTTACTAGGGGCAGCTGGTATTTGGTTCGGAGCAGCAATTGCTGGAGCAGCGGTGTCTACTGTGCTTTTAATCATCACTCGCCAAAGAAAACTAAAAAAGATGGCATAATGGATTTATTAGAAAGAAGAGGCTAAAATGTCAGAAAAAAAACGAGTTCATATTGTTCCTCATATGCATTGGGATAGGGAATGGTATTTTTCAACGGAAGAAAGCCAAATTTTGCTTGTGAACAATATGGAAGAAATTATGGAGATGTTGGAAAACAATCCAGACTACCCTAGTTACGTGTTAGATGGGCAAACGGCTATATTAGAAGATTATTTCCAAGTAAAACCAGAAAATAAAGAACGCATAAAAAAATTGGTTCAGGCAGGTCGGTTAATAATCGGACCTTGGGTCTCTCAGACTGATGAAATGACTGTT
>DIXV01000092.1:13984-16946 GCA_002436115.1 Streptococcus sp. UBA6071
GGTGCTGAATCCATTACACGGAATTTACTTTATGGCTATAAAGACTCCATTGAGTTAGGGCAACCTATGGCAATCGGATACCTTCCAGACTCATTTGGGCAGACGAGTCAATTGCCCATGATTTTAAACCAATTTGATATTCACTATTCAATCTTCTGGCGAGGTGTCTCTGAAAGACACGGAACAGACAAAACAGAATTTTATTGGGAATCTGATGATGGCTCCAGGGTACTTGTTCAACTTCTTCCTCTTGGCTATGCAATCGGCAAATACTTACCTAGTGACCAAGAAGCTTTGAAAAAAAGGATGGACAATTACTTTCATGTTCTTGATAAAGGAGCGACGGGTCTTACTGAGCTGGTTCCAAATGGCCATGATCAAATGCCTATTCAAGAAAATATCTTTGACATTTTAGAACAACTGCGCCAGTTATATCCTGAACGAGACTTCTTTTTGAGCAAATATGAAAATGTCTTTGAAGAGATTGAAAAGCAGGAACATCTTGATACCTTAAAAGGAGAATTCATTGACGGAAAATACCAGCGTGTTCATCGTTCAATTTTTGCTACTCGACAAGATTTGAAAGCAATGAATACCCGTATTGAAAATAAAGTGACCAATATCTTGGAACCCTTGATGTCAATGGCTTATTCATTAGGGTTTCGTTATGAACATGGTTTATTAGAAGTGATATGGAAACTTTTATTGAAAAACCAAGCTCATGACTCTATGGGAGCTTGTTGTTCAGACAAGGTTCATCAAGAAATCAAAGCCCGGTATTTTGAAGCAGAAGAACGAACGGATCGTCTGATTGATTTTTATAAGAGAAAAATCGTTGAAGCAAGCCCAGATAAGAAAGATAAAGATAAGTTAGGGGTGTTTAATTTCTTACCCTATGCTAAAGAACGTCTTGTACATGCTCGTGTGACCACCCGAATGAAAGGGATTCAGTTATCAAACGCTGATGGAGATGTAATTGATGTCAAGATTCGGTCAATCACTGAATTAGATCCGGGCCTTGTCGACCGTCAAATTGTTCACTACGGGAACTATGAACCGTTTTTTGAATATGATATTGAGTTTGTCCATGAATTACCTGCCATGGGTTATGATATCCTCTTTATTGGAGAAGGGGTTGAGCAAGCTACTATCGGTCAACAGGTTGAGGAGATTGATACCCCCTATTATCATATTTCACCAAATTTGAATGGAACGGTTAATATTATCAATAAGTTAGATCAGCGCTCTTACGAGGAGGTCTTTAGTTTGGATGATACAGCAGATGACGGGGATGAGTATGATTTTTCACCGCTTGAAGGAGAGGTGCCGCTATCTTCCGCTCATCAGGTTACTGCTGAAACGATTGTTCAAGAGTTTGAACATGCATATCTTCTGACGAGTAGCTATTCCTTTGCTGTTCCAAAAGAACTAACCAAGGCCCGAAAACGAAGTTCAGATTTAATAGGTATTTCAGTGAAGCTGGAATTATATGTCTCCAAACAATCTCGAATTATTAAGGTCAATTTAAGTGTTGATAACCAAGCCAAGGATCACCGCCTTCGTTTACTTATCCCAACAGGAATCGCTTCAGAAATAGGTTTTGCCAGTAACCAATTCGGTGTTATTGAACGACCAGTTTATGATGATGCAATGGCGTATTGGGAATCTGAAAACTGGGATGAACGTCCAGATGCTATCTACCCTTTCCTAGGGCATGTCGGTTTGTCCGATAATAGGCATGCTGTTGGTATTTTAACCAACTCTAGCCGTGAATACGAAATCATTGGTGACACTTATGATACCATTGCGATCACAGTCTTACGAGCAGTCGGTGTTCTTGGGAAAGAAGAACTTTATCGTCGTCCAGGTCGCCCTTCTGGTATCAAACTTCCGACACCAGACTCTCAAATGATTGGCAAATTGACTATCTCACTGGCATTGACCTTTACTGAGGACCGAACAGAGGTCGCTTATGACGAAGCAGAGTATCTTACCACTATAGAAACCTATAACCAAATGCCCTATCATGCGATGAAGTTAAATAAAAGTAAACAGGTAACTCCTTATAAACATTCTGTATTTAGCCTTGAAAATAAGAAGGCGATACTATCAACGCTTAAGAAGGCAGAAAATTCCATTGAGCTCTTAGCAAGGTTTTACAACCCCACTAAAGAAACTATTCAACTTGAGATGAATGGTTATGATAAGTTTTTCCTTTACTCATTAAAGGAAAAAATCCGCCATTCTCATTTTGATGGAACCATCAGACCAAATCAAGTTGTTACTGTTAGGGTATAAACTGACAATTTCCAATAGTATCACATTCTAGTGTGATACTATTTGGCATGTATACTAGAAAAGAGAGGTTTAAAATGCAGCAGTCTATTGTAGTGGCCATTGATTCGTATAAAGGATCTGCTTCTAGTCAAGAACTGAATCAAGCTGTCAAAGAAGGCATCCACTCCGTCTTTCCAAAAGCCAAGGTTTCAACGTTTGAAATTGCAGATGGGGGTGAAGGAACATTATCAGTCATCAAAAATTCTCTAGGTGGGCAAATCATTTCGGTTGAGACCGTTGATTTACTCAACCGCCCCATAACCGCCAATTATTTATTGCTAAATCAAACTGCTATCATTGAAGTGGCAGAAGTAGTAGGGATTGCTAAAATCACACCCAATGAAGAGACCTTCCAAACGGCATCTACCATTGGATTAGCTAATCTTTTTATTGATGCAAAAGCCAGAGGGGTTAAGGAGATTTTAGTTAGTTTGGGAGGTAGTGGGACATCGGATGGCGGTCTTGGCTTGTTGAAAGGATTAGGAGCAAGGGTAACAGACTTATCAACTTTTGACGACCTAGATCTCTCAACGATGATTGATTTAAAAGAAATAAGAATTATCGGAATGGCTGATGTTACCAACCCTTATGCAGGAAGACAAGGATTTTCCCTCTTTTTCGGTGA
>DIXV01000092.1:17119-17554 GCA_002436115.1 Streptococcus sp. UBA6071
TATGCAGGAAGACAAGGGTTTTCCCTCTTTTTCGGTCAACAAAAAGGAGGTAGCCTAGCCTCACTAGACAGCCAAAATAAAAAAGCCCATCAGGTAGTCCAGGTCTTAAAAGATAAATATGACATTGACTTACAATCTATTCCAGGAACTGGCTCGGCAGGTGGTTTGGGAGGAGCCTTAGTGTGTTTAGGAGGAAGTATTGCATCTGGTTTCTCACGAATTGCAGAACTCTTACAGATTGAGGAAGCCATTTCTAAGTCAGATTTGATTATTACAGGTGAAGGGAAGATGGATTTCCAGACAGCTAATGGGAAAGTCCCCTTTGGCATGGCAAGCATGGCCGCAAAACACAATGTTGATTCCATTGCCATCTGTGGGGCAATAGGAGAAGAATTAGGAGAAATGGAGAACCTTCTTCTTGCTGCCTTTAGCATT
>DIXV01000074.1:0-263 GCA_002436115.1 Streptococcus sp. UBA6071
TAGGTTTGATTGGGAAAAATGGTTCGGGTAAGACCACAATTTTTTATACTATTCTCAATTTTATCCAATATCAGGGAAAGGTTCGTCTGGGGGGTGATAAAATTCAGAACAATAGTTTTGATAAGATTGGTTACCTCCCAGAAGAACGAAGCCTTATCCCCAGGCTAACGGTTTGGGATCAAGTTCGCTATTTAGCAGAACTCAAAGGCTTGAGCAAAGAACAGATCTCTAGTCGACTACCCAAGTGGATGGAGCGTCTTAGT
>DIXV01000074.1:426-2250 GCA_002436115.1 Streptococcus sp. UBA6071
AAAAAAAGAAGAAAAAAAAACAAACCCCTACCCAAGTGGATGGAGCGTCTTCAAGTTAAAGGGAATCTGGATGATAAGATTAAGAGCTTGTCTAAAGGAAATCAGCAAAAAGTACAACTGATTGCCACTCTTATTCATGAGCCAGATTTGGTTATCTTGGATGAACCCTTTAGTGGTCTTGATCCTGTTAACACTGCTCTTTTAAAAGAAGTTATCTTAGCGGAGAAAGCTAGGGGAGCAGCTATCATCTTCTCAGATCATGTGATGACAAATGTGGAAGAAATTTGTGATGAAGTTATTATGATTGATGAAGGTGCTGTTGTAATCAATGGTGCCGTTCAGAGTGTTCGTAACAGTTTTGGTCGCACACGCCTCTTTATCTCCAGTGACTGGTCAAAAGAGGAGTTGGAAAATCTCCCCCATGTGATTCAGGTCACAAAAACGAATCAAGAAACATGGAGATTGGTTTTGGATGATGAGAAAGCAGGCCCAGAACTCTTTAAACATTTGACTCAAGGAGAGTATATTCAGACCTTCAATCAACAACCTCCAACGATTGATGAAATTTTCAAAATGAAGTTAGGAGTAACACTATGAGTAAACTTTTTATCGTTATTAAAGAAACGTATCTTAGACAAATTAAATCAGCTTCTTTTTGGCTTATGATTGCTGCTCCCTTCCTTTTTATCGGTCTTTCTGCGGGAATTGGTTGGGTGACGAGTCAAGTAGCACAGTCCTCTGACTCTTCTAGAACGATTGCCTTAGTTAGCCAAGACGAGATGCTAAAGCATCAGCTAAGCACAGTAGAAATGGAAGGTTTCACAACAGAGTATTCAGATGAGAATGCCGCTAAAAAAGCTTTGGAAGAAGAAACCATTCTAGGCTACATTAATGTCACATTGATAGGAGGTCAAATAGAGTCCACTTATTATGGGAGTGAAGCAATAGATATAGAGAGAGAAAGCTATGTCACCACTGTACTCCAAACCTATCAGTCACAAATCAATATCAGCGAAGCAGGCTTATCCGAAGAGCAACAAGGAACAATCGCTCGTCAGATGTCTTTCAAGCAAGAGGTGAGTCCGAGTAAGGAAACTAAACGGTTAGGTCAGTACATTTCTTTTTATGCTTTGGTTATGCTTATGTATATTCTTCTACTGGTTTATACCAGTTTAACTGGTCAAGAGATTGGGGTAGAAAAAGGCACTAAAATTATGGAAGTTATCTTCTCTAGTATTCCAGCCCACCTCTATTTTTGGGGACGTATCTTAGGGATTTTTGCTACTATTGTAACCCATATTGGTATTTACATAGTTGGAGGAATTCTTGGTTATCAGACGCTCAGTCGTTTAGAGGCGACCAAGGAACTTATTGAAAACAATCAGTCATTGATTGATACTATTATCGGTGGTTTTTCTTTAAGTACGATTCTTTTTATCATTTTGGGAATCTTTATTTATGTCGTTCTTTCAGCGCTTTGTGGTTCAATTGTTACTCGTGTAGAGGATATCAATAAGGCTCTGCAACCGGTCATGTATTTACTCATGATAGCCTTCTTTGGTTCTTTCATCTTGGGACAAACAGAAGGTAATATTCTTTTGAAGATAGGCTCCTATATTCCGTTCTTATCAAGCTTTTTTATGCCTATACGTTATATTAACGGCAATGCTCTTGCTTTTGAAGTTTGGGTGTCTTTGGTCATTTTGTTGGTATCTACTCTCGGCTTGATTTTCTATGTAAGTAAATCATATGCTGGTTTAGTTCTACAAACAGATGATATCGGGCTTTGGAAGAGTTTCAAAAAAGGAATTTCGAGCCGTTAAT
>DIXV01000074.1:2488-4498 GCA_002436115.1 Streptococcus sp. UBA6071
CATGGGAGAAAAGCCTTTCTTTCTTTTAGAAAATATGATAGAATAATTAAGTAAATATAAAAAAATAGAAGAGGTGTGTGAAATGTCACGTAAACCAATTATTGCAGGAAACTGGAAGATGAACAAAAACCCTCAAGAAGCACAAGCTTTTGTTGAGTTAGTAGCAGATAAATTACCATCAAATCATCTTGTTGATGTGGCGGTTGCGGCACCAGCTGTTGACTTGAGTGCAGTTCTATGGTTCTCTAAGGATTCAGAGCTCAAAGTGGCGGCTCAAAATTGTTACTTTGAAGATTCAGGTGCTTACACAGGAGAAACGAGCCCTAAAGTTTTGGCTGAGATGGGACTTGATTATGTTGTGATTGGTCACTCAGAGCGCAGGGATTACTTTAAGGAAACAGATGAAGATATCAATAAAAAAGCAAAAGCTATTTTTGCAAATAACTTGGTACCAATCATTTGCTGTGGTGAGACTCTTGAAACCTATGAGTCAGGTAAAGCTGTTGAAGTTGTGGGAGCTCAGGTTTCAGCTGCTCTCAAAGGACTGACAGTTGACCAAGTAGCAAGTTCAGTGATTGCATATGAACCTATCTGGGCTATCGGGACTGGCAAATCAGCGACTCAAGAAGATGCTCAAAAGATGTGTAAGGCTGTGCGTGATGTTGTCGCTGCTGACTTTAGTCAGGAAGTTGCTGACAAGGTTCGTGTTCAATACGGTGGTTCTGTAAAACCTGAAAATATTGCAGACTATATGGCTTGTCCAGATGTTGACGGTGCTTTAGTTGGTGGGGCGTCTCTTGAAGCAGATAGTTTCTTGGCCTTGCTTGATTTTGTAAAATAAGTTTAGGAGATTTGTTATAACTCTAGACTCCAATTCATATAAATGAGTTGGAGTTCTCTTTTGATTTATAACGGTAAAGATAAGAAGATGAAAAGAAAAGTAAAGAAATCCTTAGTATATCTGGCGGGAGCCAGCTTAGCCTTAACGGTAGGTGGCTATCAGGTAGCTGCAGAAACGATTACGGCTAGCTCAACGACTCTGTCAACGAATACTAATACGACAAGTGCCCAATTACTTGCCCAATCTTTGAACGGTCAGGCAAGTCTTGTGTTAAGCAATTTAGTTTCAGATGCTGACGTTAATCAATTGACGGTGACAGTGTCTTCAGCTGGCCAAAATCATACCTATAATATGGTAAAGCAAGCAGACGGTAGTTATCTGTCTGTCTTGGAAGCAGGTTTTCATAATTTTGAAACCTCACAGTTTTCTGCTCTTGTGACGGTAGAAAAGGTAGATGGCAGTATTGAACATTTACCCCCTTATAGCTTCCAGTGGGTACAGGATGTGGTTTCAGTGGAACCATCATCAGAAACCGTCATAACTAATCCAGAAACAACAGAGTCTTCAGAAGAAGCTGTTGCTTCTCTCCCAGAAGATCAAGCCGAAAGTTTATCTGAAGATGGAACACGTATTTCAGAAGGGTCAGAAGCCTCTGTTCCATCAACACCAGAGGGGGTAAAATCCTCAGATGAGGCTGAAGCGACATCGCCTGTCCTAGATGACCAGTCGTCATTAAGTACTCCTGTAGCGGACCTTGACTCCTCGTTAGAGGGAGAAGATTTAGAAAATGCAGATAAGTCCATTATTAATTCACCAACAACGACCAGTCGTTCTGCTACGGCTACTAATTTAGAAGACGATGTAACTGGTCGTTTAACAATTCAAAATGGCAATAGTCCGTTAGGGACTTTTGATGTTATCGTCTCTGACATCAAGAGTTCTAGAGGATTGAATGGTATCCTGATTCCGATTTGGTCAGAGGTTGGTGGTCAAGATGATATTAAATGGTATGAAGCGGTTAAACAGTCAGACAATACCTATAAGGTTAGTGTCAAGATTAGCGATCATAAAAGCGACACAGGTCGTTACCAGATTCATCTTTACTACATTCTATCTGACGGTAGCTTAAGAGGGGTTAACCTTACAACGACAGAAGTGGCACAGTCAGG
>DIXV01000139.1:0-5023 GCA_002436115.1 Streptococcus sp. UBA6071
TTGATGCCAACAGTGGTCAAGTCTTAAGTTCCTCAGCCGATAGAGAGGATGACTAAATCGCCTTCGATTTAAATCTTCTATCATTACAAAAAAAAACAGCCAAGGCTGTTTTTTTTGCTCTCATCTCCCCTGCCGGAGTCGAACCAGCGACTAATTCTTAGGAGGAACTTGTTATATCCACTTAACTAAGGGGAGTCGAATCTTTACCTTAATAAGGATACTTGATTCGGGTAAAGATGTCAAGTCTAAAGATGAACTTATTGAGAAGAGAGAAGGGCTATACGACTAGCTTTCTGGTTTTCCTTTTAAAGGTCATACTGCGTTAATTGGTACTGCTCAATTAAGGCATTTAGCTTACTTGCATAGTTGGTATCCGTCGCATAGTGGCCCTGCAAATGAGCTGTTGCATCTTTATAAGAAGAGGTCTTGGAAACCCAGGTCCCTGCATAGTAGAGATTATCCCAGCTAACCCCTTTTTTCATCAAAATAGCGTAATCTTCCAGAGAGGAACGGTAATGAGGGTATTTTCGGAAATTACTATCAATGGTATAAAGGGTCCCTGTCCCATCGTCCTCCTGAGTTGATATCGTGTAGGTCTCTCCTTTGTAATCCCCTTTAATCCCATAGTAATTATGAGCTTCTTGAGAGAGCAAACTCTCCCCCCAATCACTCTCTAAAACAGCTTGAGCTATCATGACAGAAGGGTATAGGTCATTAGACTTAGCGATGGGAACAGCTTCTTCTGCCATCAAACGTAGAAATTCATGCTGAGTGGCATGTTCTAGTTGCCCTTGGCGACGAAAAGGCTCCCCTACCTTCCACGACGCCAAACTTCCGCACAGAAAAACGACCAAGCCAGCCAGCAAAAGCTGTTTGATTCTTTTCTTCCTTTTCTTTGATTTAAACGCTTTAGATGCCATTGATTTTACCCTTGATAGATCACTTCCCCGTCAGCAATCGTGTATTTAACAACCCCTTGCAAAGTTTCACCTACGAAAGGAGAATTACTGGATTTAGAAGCAAATTGTTCGGTGATGAGCCTTTCTTCTTTTTCTGAAAAAATAACCAGATCTGCAGGGCCTTTTTCTGCTAAATAACCTGCATCTAGATTGTAAATTTCTGCCGGATTACTGGTCACCTTGGTCAGGTAGTCAATTAAACTCAAATCACCTGTAGCAACCAAATACGTTAAGCCAAGAGAGAGGGATGTCTCCAGACCAGTCATCCCAGAAGGAGCCTGCTTTATATCAGAGACCGTCTTCTCATCACTATGATGCGGGGCGTGATCCGTTGCAATGACTGAAATAACCCCTGACTGGAGGCCTTCAATAACGGCACGGCGATCCCTTTCAAGGCGAAGAGGTGGGTTCATCTTGGCATTGCTCCCAGCGGTTAAGAGCAACTCTTCTGTCTTTGAAAAATGCTGAGGTGATACTTCAGCACTTATCTTAGCACCTAGATTTTGGGCAAAAGCAACTATCTCAACAGATTCTTTCTTTGACAAATGCTGGATATGGAGGCGAGCATTTTCTGCATAAGCAATCATCACATCTCGAGCAACCATACTGTATTCAGCGACACCTGTCGCACCACAGACCTGAAAATGCTGACGGGCGATATCCTCATTAAGTCCCAAAACACCATTAAGTTGCGGATCTTCTTCATGGAGGGAAATGACAACTTGGTGCTCTTTGGCTAGGCGTAGGGCATCACGAAGAACTTTAGTAGATTGGAGAGGGATGCCATCGTCTGAAAACCCTAATGCACCAGCGTCTAAAAGAGCTGAAAAGTCTGTCAGGTTCTGACCATCAAAATCCTGAGTAATGCTTGCAATACTATAGATGTGAATCGCTTCTTTGGCCGCAGAATCCAAAACCTCTTTCAAAGTTTCAACCGTTGAGATAGTTGGGTTGGTATTGGCCATCATAAGGACACTAGTCACACCACCTGCCGCTGCTGCTAATGCTCCTGTGTGGATATCTTCCTTATGGGTCTGCCCTGGTTCTCGAAAATGAACATGGATATCCACCAACCCAGGAGCTACAACTAAGCCACTAGCATCAATAACTTGGGCATTTTCAGCAGATAGCCCCTTGCCTATTTGGAGAATCCTTTGTCCTTCTATTAGGATATCTGTTACCTCATCAAAGCCTGTTTTAGGGTCAATGACACGACCATTTGTAATTAAAAGCATGTTTACCTCCATCTATTGTCACCTAGTCCTTGCTAGGTAGCAGCAACTCCTTGTCAAAAAAAGTAACGGATTCGTCCACCAGCTTCTCCCCTTTATAGGTAAAGCTAGCGGAAAAAAAAGGTTTGTCCTCTAAAAGCCAAGAAATAAAGGTGTGATCCCCTTCCCAGCTCGGTTTACTCAAGACCTGATCATAAGGTACCCACTCTAAAGTTCCCTCATTGCAGTCAATTATATGTCCTGAGAACTTCTTAACCTTAAAAACATAGGTATACCAGTCGTGACCCGGCGTGAATTCTGGGAAGGTAATAATTCCCGCAAAACACATCTGCTCAGCGGTAAGACCTGTCTCCTCAAGAATCTCCCGTCTAGCACAGCCATCTGGAGTCTCTCCCGGTTCTAGTTTCCCACCAACCCCAATCCATTTACCCGCATGGATATCATTTATCTTTTTGTTGCGGTGGAGCATAAGAAACTCTTTTCCATTATCGATATAGCAAATCGTAGCCAATTGAACCATCTGTCACCTCAACCAATCTATGTCTATTCTATCATTTTCTACTAAAAAAGCATTTGCCTTGGAGAAGGGGTGACTCCCAAAAAAGCCGCGATGGGCCGATAGAGGACTCGGGTGGACAGATTCTAAAATAAGGTGTTGGGGATTTGTGATCAGGTCTTTCTTTTTACGCGCATAAGACCCCCAAAGGATAAAGACAATTGGCTGTGCTTGCTCATTAATGACACTTATAATAGCATCTGTGAAAGGTTCCCAAATGTGATTGGCATGACCGTTTGCCTTGCCAGCAGGAACTGTCAAGCACGCATTCAGCAGAAAAACTCCCTGCTCAGCCCAAGTGGTCAAATCGTGCGATGAACGCTTTCCCAAGTCATCCTCTAATTCCTTAAGAATATTTCTAAGAGAGGGGGGAGCTGCTACATGATCTGGAACAGAAAAAGACAAGCCTTGTGCTTGGTCAGGTCCATGATAAGGATCCTGCCCTAAAATAACAACCTTAATCTCTGAGGGAAGGGTCTGTTGAAGTACCGCAAAGACTTTCTCTCTAGGAGGATAGACAATTCCTTGCCCATAAACTTCATTTAGAAAGGCATTTATTTGGCTAAAATAATGCTTAGGCAACCGTTCTTTAATGTAATCATGCCAGACCGAATGTGCCATCTATTCACTCCTTTCTTTGACAATATAAACTGGCCGCTTTTTTGTTTCCATAAATATTTTACTAATGTATTTGCCCAAGATTCCTAGACTTAGCAGTTGTAGTCCTCCCAAGAACAGGAGAACAGCAACCATAGAAGACCAACCTGCTACAGGATTGCCATAAATCAAGGTTCTAATGACAACGAAAAGAGTCACTGCAAAAGACAATAAACAAAACAAAATCCCTGCATAAGAAGCAATATTAAGTGGCACTTCAGAAAAATTAACAATTCCTTCCAGAGAATATTTAAAGAGACTCCAGAAATTCCAAGAGCTCTCACCGGCTACCCGCTCAACATTCTTATAAGGAAGATAGTGGGTCTTGTAGCCAACCCAAGCAAAAATCCCCTTTGAAAAACGATTATACTCCGAGACTTCCAAAACAGAATCCACCATCTGACGGCGCATTAACCTAAAATCACGCGCACCATCCACCATCTCAACATCAGAAATCCGGTTAATGAGCTTGTAAAATAACCTAGAAAAAAGAGAACGGATGGGCGGCTCTCCGTCACGGCTCACCCGTCGACAACCAACACAGTCTAATTCGGCATCTCCCTCCAAAAGGCTTGTCATCTCAACAAGCATCTCTGGTGGATCTTGAAGGTCAACATCCATAACAGTTACCATCTCCCCAGTAGCCTCCGAAAGACCCGCGTAGAGTGCTGCTTCTTTGCCAAAATTCCTTGAAAATGAAAGGTATTTAACCGACCTTTCCTCCTGGCTCAATTCACGCAAAACGGCCAAGGTCTTGTCCTTGGAACCATCGTTAACAAACATATATTCAAAGTCATAAGTCATTTTTTCCCTAACGGCTTCCATGGTCTTGAAGAACAACGGTATAGACGCTTCTTCGTTAAAACAGGGAACAACGATTGAAATTAACATGTTTACCTCATTTCTTGCTTCTCTTATTCTACAATAAAACTGCCCACTTTTCAAAAATCAGGCAGTTTTATTCGGTTTTAATGGGAAAAATTTAAGATTTGGCATCTCTTTAAGCCGATCCAGCCCCAAAGCAGCAATCACTAAAATTTGAGGGATAAACTGGATTAGGTAGCGTGATTTTCCACCTTCAAAGACTTGAAGAAAAAGAAGGCCGCCAAAGAGCGCTAAGACCAAAATGACTTCTTGATTAAGAGGTTGCGCTCTGCTAAAAAAGAGAAGTAACCCTATGGAAAGGCAAATCCAAACCAACTGAATGGCGAAATCATAAAACTTATAGGTTGGCTGATCACTGTAGATAAAATAGTTACGGAAGAATTGTGCAAGAGGATTGTTTTTAGTTGTCTCTGCTAGAGGACTGATGTAAGCTGTTTTTTCTAGGCTAGCATCCTTGTATATCCAATTTAGATTTCCCTGGCCTGTTGTCAAATGCTGCTTATAAAGGACATGTGCTAAAAAAGTCCATGGCGTGTAGGCTTTAATCCGACGTTTAATTTCAGAAATTTGATTGTCGTTAGCAAAACGTCCGTTGTTATATACATCCTGTTTATCTTCTGGGAGATAGCTAGCCAAACCTTCTTGCATGTCTTCTTGGTCAGTTCCTGAAAATGTTAGTCCAAGATTAATAAAGGTAAAGATGTTTTTTTCAAGTCCTTCCCCTTTAAGAAGAG
>DIXV01000139.1:5279-7746 GCA_002436115.1 Streptococcus sp. UBA6071
ATAAAAGAACTAATAATTTCCAAGACTGTTTCAGAAAAAGGTAGGCAAAGAAAGCGATTATCATGATAGCTGCAGTCGGTCTCAGAGCTATAGCTGGACCCGTTATGCCCCCTAGTAGCAAACACTTCCACCACTTGGCAGAAGCCCCACTTAGACCCGAAGACAGATCAAGTACCAAATAAAGCTGTAGGGCAAGAAAAGGCAGGATGAGAATATCTGAATACATGGCCATAAATTTAGGCGTCAGACCAATAAGCAAAAGATAAAAAAAGAAAACTTTATCCGCAACAGACTGTTTAAAGTAGCGTTGTCCTGTCTTATATAATATATAAGCTGTAAGATGCACATAAAAAATGTTCAACACTTGCAAGACCCAAACGGTTTGTGCCCCAAATACCTTGTAAAAAGATCGTTCATAAAGAAAAAGAAGGAGGTTGTTTGGATTTCTAGTGAGATAGCTAGCAATACGATCCGCCTCCAAAAGTTCGGTTGCCCCTGTAAAGACTACTGCTGCATCTGAACGAATCATCAAGGCAGCAGATAGGAGTAACAGAATTTGGAAGATAATAGCCCCCACAATCAACCATCGCTTATGAGCTATAGCGCTTCGATAAAGGCGTTTTAGAGAAGAGCAGCATTTGTCACGAAAGGGAAGTACTAAGAAAAGTAGCGCTAGCGCTGCGAAAAGATGTATAGCTCCTAGCCACAAAAGGCTAGAGATTAGCCAAAGTATGGAAACAGTCAGCATTAGATACCTAAGGACCTTAAGGAAAAAATCTCCACATTTTACCATTCATCGTCTCTCTTTCTATAAAATCCTTGTTTTGTGATGGTTGAGGGCATGACAATAAGATGTTTCCTTAATCTTGCCATGTTTGCTGGTTTTCTTTGAATTTTTCCAAAAGCTTTAGCCCATCGGCGTCAATATAACCTTGAACTTTAGCAACCTTAATTAATTCAGTATAGTTGGATAGGGTAACCAGCTTAACACCAGCTGTTTCAAAATTCTCAGTTGCTTTTGGTAACTCATAAGTGAAAATGGCTACTACACCCAGGACATCAACTCCCTCACGTTTAGCAGCAGCCACAGCATCAAGAACAGAACCCCCTGTTGAAATCAAATCTTCAACCAGAACCATCTTCTGTCCCTTGACAACACGCCCTTCAATCTGATTACCTGCACCATGTTCTTTGGGCTTGCTTCGAATATAGGCAAACGGTAAAGCCATCTGATGGGCAATAATAGCCCCATGCGGTATACCAGCTGTTGCAGTTCCTGCAATCACTTCCACATCGGGAAAGGCTTCTTTAATTTTCTCTACAAAGCCATTTTCAATCAGAGTTCGGGTGTCAGGGTAAGAGAGGGTAATACGGTTATCGGTATAGATTGGCGATTGGATACCACTGGCCCACGTAAAAGGCTCCTCAGGTTTTAAATAAACCGCTCTAATATCCAATAAATCACTTGCTATTTGGCTTGCTAATGTCATCTCTGTCTCCTTTATAAGCTTCTATGGGTTCATCCTAGCCACTCGGTTTTAATGGCCTGATAGGCCTTGACTGGGGCATCATTTTGTGTAATAGGGCGACCGACTACAATATAATCACTTCCCCACTCTCGTGCTTGTCTGGGTGTTACAATACGTTTTTGGTCACCACTGTTGGAACCAGAAGGTCTAATCCCTGGTGTTAAGCAGATAAAGGCTTTCGATGTGTGGTTTTTGATATCTTCGACCTCATATGCCGAACAAACGACTCCATCAAGACCCGCTTCAGCTGCTTTTTTGGCGTAATGTACGACAGACTCAGACAAGGTGGTTTGAATGTTTTGGTCGGCCTGCATCTGCTCCTCTGCAGTTGAAGTCAATTGTGTCACTGCAATCAGTGCAATGTCGGGTCCAAGCCCCTCACGTGCTGCTTTCATCATGTCGACACCACCGGCTGCATGAACATTAACAAGATCAACACCCAAGTCCTTTATTACACTAAGGGCTGACTTGACTGTGTTAGGAATATCGTGGAGTTTTAAATCAAGAAAAACGAAATGTCCAAGTGATTTGATGTAACGAACAACTTCAGGTCCTTCTGCATAGTAAAGTTCCATACCAACCTTAACATAGAGTTTTTCTTCCTTTGGAAATTGATGGAGAAATGCTTTCACCTCTTTAAGAGAGGGGAAATCAAGGGCAATGACAGGGTAACTGACACACATAATGCTTCCTTTCACTTAAAAAACCTTGCCCAAGACAAGGTTGCACGAAAATGAGGCAAAAACTGCCCGTTCATCGAATGCCTTCCTTGCCTCTCTGGACTAAATTAAAGGTTATTTCTTTATGTATTATAGCCCCTTAGAGCTTATAAGTCAACTAAGAAAGGGGGATTAGGTTAATAGCTCATGCTTTTAACACTCTATTCCTACTGAAAAGGATAATTAATCTAGTCTACAGTACTTCCTTAGAAAAGGAAA
>DIXV01000125.1:0-3386 GCA_002436115.1 Streptococcus sp. UBA6071
TAACATGAAATACGATTACCCGATTGTTTCTATAAAATTGACGATGTTGTGGCTTATCTTCTCGGATAAATTGTTCTCCAGTTTGAAAAATCAATAAGCTGGCAAGTTTGCCCGAAATAATTTTAAGCCTGTTCACCTCTTAATCGTTTTAACTAAGACTAGATTTCCAATAGAGAAGACAAGTATCCAACATAGCAAGGCTAAGATCGTCTCAAAAACACTCTTTTTGCCAACGTCCAAGATGGCATTCACTGGTAAAGCGACTGGCATCCATAACCTACCTAGGAATGCTTTGTTGGTTGCAAAAACAAGGAAAAAGCAATATAGCCTATCGCCATATCGCCTCCTATTCTATGCGTTGAGCTTTTCATTTTAAAATCTATCCATAATTTTGTCCTTCATTTCAAAAATTAGTCAATTTTGGTTTTTATGATTTTTATCCAAAAACCTGTAAAAGCTAAGAAACCTAATATATTTAAGGTTAAATACATAGCAGATAATTCTCTAAAAAAATTTGAAAAAGCTAATACCGTCATAAAAATTAGTGGGTAATATTTTACTGTTGATTTTATATTCATAACGAATGCTCCCTTTTTGAACTCACTTTTTCATTGAATAGTGGTGCTCACTTGACTACGACCACTGCCTTTTTTCTTAATGACTAACTGTTGACCAATTGTGCTCTTCATTTCCTCAACGTGACTAATCACACCAACCAAGCGATTCTCACCGATTTTTTCTAGAACTTGTATGGCTTTTTGTAATGTCTCTTGGTCTAAGGAACCGAAACCTTCATCGATAAAGAGGGCATCGATTGGTACACCCTTGGAAGAATTCTGTACAACTTCACTCAGTGCTAAAGCAATAGAAAGAGCAGCAATGAAGGTTTCGCCACCAGACAGAGTGTCAGTTGAGCGAGACTCACCTGTTTCATTATCGTAAACATTGATATCTAGACCGTGATTGCTTCTGCGGTCGCGACCTTCTTCAGACAATTCAAATTGATAACGATTATTTGATAAATGGTTGATAAACTGCGCATTGGCATAGGTCAATACCTTCTCTAAATAATTCTGAACCACATAGGTTTCTAAATCTAACTTATCCACATTGCTCTTACCGAAAATCGCCTGATAGAGCTGTGAAATCGCCTGATAATCTGCCTGTGCTTTTTCTTGTTTAAGCAAGATTGACTGAATAGCCTTGACTTCTTTTTCAGCCTGTACTTGCCCTTCGTAAGCCTTGGTTTTTTCAGCCGATTTGAGCTTCAAGTCCTCAAGTGCTACTTGCCTTTTTTCAGCCAAAATACTTAAATCTGGGCGAAGCTGTGTCTGTAAGCTTTCCTCAAGCTGCTTAATTTCCTGTTCGAGTCTTGCTTTGGTGGCTTGGTATTGGCTCATTTGACTGCTCAAAACCACAATTTCTTGACGAGCAGTTGACCATTCTCTCGCCTGCGTTTCATCATGCGTTAGCGCTGTTTCTGCCTCAAGGATACGAGCAAGCTTAGCCTGAATCGTCTGTATGTCATTTCGAATGTCAGTCAAGTTGGTTTGCATCGTTTTAAGCTGACCTTGGTAGTCACTCAAAAGCTGATCAATCCGATTCATCTCATCCTGAAGGTCCTTTGCTTTAGTTTCATAACCAGCTACTTCTTTTTGATAAAGGCACTCCAATTCTTCCAATTCTTGACTGCTGGCCTCAACTGCCAAGTTCTTGACTTCAGCTCGTGTTTTTTCAACACTTGCTGTCAAATTTTCGATATCTTTGCCTCCAAGCTTTATAGCCTCATCAAGTGCCTTAACCTGCTCAGTCAGCTGTTGTCCCTGCTTGAGTAAGTCTTGATTTACCCTTTTCTTGACCTCAAAGCCCTGTGTCAGCTTTTTGATTTCTGCTTGAACAACAGTTAAGTCAAAGTCTTCTGGAAAATTACCTGTAAAATCAGACCTAAATTGTTTAAATAAAGAGGTCAATTCTCTTTGGCTGGTTTGGACAAGCGTCGTTTGGTGCATGTATTGGGCTTCAGCTTCAGTAATCTGTGTGCTCAGACGCTCCAGTTGACGGCCACAGTCATCATACTTATCTTGCGCACTCTTGACCCCATTGATTAAAGCAATCAATTCATCATCTGAACCGACATGATGATTTTCTATCAGGGGATGCTCAAGTGCGCCACAGACCGGACAACTTTCACCGTCAACTAAATCAGCTTGCAATTGGGCAATCATCATTTGTCGGCGGTCTGCTTGCTTGGCATCTACAACTTCCTTAGCATGGGCATAATCCGCTTCACACTGCGGTAGACGAGTAGCCAAGCTATCCCAATTTTCTTTGATCCTTTCTGCTTCTTTTTCAGCTTGTCCATAAGCTATATGGTGAATTTTAAGCCGAGTTTCGAAAAAGAGAGACATCTCTGTCAGATTTGCCTGTTCAGACTTAAGTACTTCTTCATCTAAAATTTGCACCTCTACATCTTCTAGCTGATTAACGAAAGCCTGTCTACGATTTTTATTTTCTTCTAATTGGCCTTTAAGTCGGTCAAGTTTTGCCTGTTCAGACTTGATTTCGGCTTGTTTGGCTTCGGCTTGTTTGGCTAAGGTGATTTGGGTCGGCAAGACCTTTAACTGTGTCTGTAAGTCTTCTATATGTGATTTTTGGGCTAGTAATGTCACCTGTTGTTCAAGCAAGTCTGTCTTAGCTTTAGTTTGCTGCGCTGAGGATGTTTCAACTTCCTTAAGCTTACTTAAGGCAACTCCTTCATCTCTTTTTGCCTTATCTAAAGCTTCAAAATCAGCTGTCAAACCCTCTGCCCATTTTAATTGGTCAAGTCTAGCTTGTCTTGCAACTTGTTCAGTCGCCTTATCTTTAATTTCAGCCTGATACTGTGCTTGATAACTGTCTAGTTGATCAAAGGTTTGTGAGAGTTGTTGGGCTACTTGAAAGTCTTTATCTGCCTTATCATGAGCATCATTAGCTGTATTGAAAGCTTGTGTAGAAAGCTGGTAAGCCAAGGTCCTTTCCCCAAGAATGGCTTCGACAATATGTAATTTCTCTGTCTCCAAAGTGGCACAAATGCGCTCAAGTTCTTCTTCTGACCAAACTGTCGATTGATAATGACCTTTCAACTGCTCAAGGGCTACTTTAGAAGCTGTCTCAGCCACAGTAAATCGTTCTTTCACCTGATTTTTAAAGGTCTCAAAAATTTCGGTCCCAAAGATTTTCTTCAAAATCTTCTTTTTATCTTCAGATGAATCCTTTAAGAAACGTGAAAAATCATTTTGGGGAAGAAGAATAATCTTCTTAAATTGGTTATGATTGAGCTGTAATATCCCGTTGATTTCCGTATTGACATCTTTAGGTATGTGACCAAGACTTTTGATCTCATTACC
>DIXV01000125.1:3608-3921 GCA_002436115.1 Streptococcus sp. UBA6071
GCTCTGGCGTCCTGACAACACGATAAAGTTGATTGCCTTGTTCAAAATGAAAGGTAACCTTCGTTATCTCCTCTGGTGTCGCAAATTGACTTCTGACTTCAGTCGGTTTACGACTGCCTGTGGTGTTACCAAATAAGGCATACGTCATGGCATCTAAAATCGTTGATTTGCCTGCACCCGTATCCCCTGAAATTAAGAAAATAGGTGAGTCACTAAAGGAACGAAAATCAATATTGGCTGATTCAAAGGGTCCAAAATACGACACTTTCAATGAAATTGGTCTCATACACTCTCCTTACTCATCTCAACTAAA
>DIXV01000125.1:4122-4632 GCA_002436115.1 Streptococcus sp. UBA6071
CTCCTTACTCATCTCAACTAAAATTTCTTCAATCAAATTGACTTGTATCTCCGTCAAAGCCTCCCCTGTACTTTCTTGATAGAAATCACCAATGATACTGGCTTCATCCATCTGTTCAATATTTTTACCTTTTGAGATGAGAGCCGTCTGATGCTTATAGTCATAATTTAGTTCAATGATGGTCCCATAAATCTGCTCCAATTGTGCTCGCACATTTTGACCGACATGCCTATTCCGACTAAAATCTAAAATATGAATGGCGAACCAAGCTACTTGGCAAGGTTGCGTATTGTAAAAGACAGGATCTATCAATGTTTCCCAATTCTCCTTCAGCACAACCAAGTCTGTTTTTTGCTTAAGATTAACAAAGTGTGATTTAACACCTTCTTCATCTACCTCAACGATAAAGACACCTTTTTGGGTATTGGCTTCCTTGGCGTTAAATTTCACTGGACTTCCTGAATATTGTACCGTTTGACTTGGCGAGGCATGGTGTGTATGGATATGTCC
>DIXV01000125.1:4811-5550 GCA_002436115.1 Streptococcus sp. UBA6071
TGGATATGTCCCAAAGCCACATAATCAAAATCTGAAAAGGTTGCAGCATTCAGTGTTGCGAGTCCACCAACTGTTGATACAGTTTCACTGGTTAATTCTAAAGTTTCTTGACCTGAGGCTGTCACTGCAAAATGCGTGATCAAGATATGCTTTTTAGAAGCATCAAATTTTTCCACCATCAAGGGGAGCAATGCCGTCATGGCATCCGCAATCGTGCGAATGGCTTTTGTCGCTTCATCATCCCACCCCAGATTTTGAAAATAAATTCTCGCATCCATAGGATCAAAAAACGGCAGAAGAAAGAGCTGACAATCCTCCGTTTCAATAGGTGTCAGAGCTTCTTCAATAAAAGTATTTAGATAAAGTTGCTGATGTCGCATCCATTCACGACTAAAATTCATGCGCTTGGCACTGTCATGATTACCTGAAATAGCATAGATAGGTAATTGGTGAACCAAGTTCATTTCTCTTAACATGTACTCAAAAATGGGCACAATATCTGCTCTAGGAACTGAGCTATCGTAGAGGTCCCCAGCGATGATGATGCCGTCCACTTTTTCATCTAAGGCTGTTTGTAAAATCTGTTCATAAGCAAATTTTTGTTCTGCAATTAAGCTATAACCATTCAATGTTCGCCCAATATGCCAGTCTGATGTATGTAAAAATTTCATGCCATTCCTCTCTCCTATCTATATGCCACATAGACCAAAGCCAATGTTATCTAGTTTTTTGTGTAGCA
>DIXV01000125.1:5715-6622 GCA_002436115.1 Streptococcus sp. UBA6071
GCCACATAGACCAAAGCCAAGGTCATCTAGTTTTTTTGTGTAGCATACCACCCGCTCTTGAAAATCAAGCGATTATAACATCCCATATCCATGATAATCATTATTTCTTTGCTTATATCTAAGAACATAAGCTACTTTCATCACTCATATTATACCATATTTAGCCACCATCCCCTTTTCATCTTTTTACAGGTTATTGGAAGGATAAGTTAATTATCGGAATAAGACAAAGAAGTTACAAACATTCGGTTACAGCTTCCTTCCCAGACTATTTAAGAAGTGCCTTCTTTATCATTTTATNNTATGTTTTATCAATCTTACTAATTTACGATTTTGAATAACCTAATTTAAAATCCTAAATTAATGTAGATTAAATGCGATTTTGTCTCTAGTTAACTAACAGATATTAAAATCTAAAAGTAAATATCTAGGATTGAGGATATTAAATACATTCATACCTGAGGTACTAGTTAATTAATCTCAAATTACAAGTAAAAAATATCTGTTCTAACCATAGTTCAGTGCCTTTTATAGCTGAATACGAACGGAAGTTTCCATTGAACTCACTAAGTTTCTCAGCCTTTCCCCACCATGTCATCCAAGTTTAGAACAGCTAATTTTCTAATACCTGCCAAACCTTTTTCCATCAGAAAAGGCTCTTAGATGTTATGTAGAATTTTAAAAACAAAAGACATGGGTTTAAGAGATTGAAAAGAAATGTCAGTATTAACTCTTTTTATATACGGAATCAATCAATGTATTCTTCTTTTGATAAAATTCTTTAATGTCATAAACCTGTATTAATTTTTTAATAACTTTAAGCGCTTGGGTTTCATTAGAAAATTCAAGCTCTAGTTTTTTTTTCTTTTTTTTTAAAGGGTTGGTTCAACCAAAAAATAAAAAAAGT
>DIXV01000125.1:6787-11029 GCA_002436115.1 Streptococcus sp. UBA6071
CCTGTCTTTTAGATAAGGTGTTAAAATACTCTCTCTATAAATATCATCTACATTTTGACTAACCAAGTGATAGATTATTTTTTGCGACTGATTGATAATATCTGCTACTTCACCTTCGTTGGAAATTCGCCCATCCTCTAATACATAAATATAATTGGAAATCCTTTCCAATTCATCTATATTATGCGATGTTAATAATATTGCAGCTCCATTTTCTTTTAAACGCTCAAGAATCTCCATCATTTTTAGAGAAGATGGAACATCTACTCCAGATGTTGGTTCGTCGAATATATATGTTTCGTAATCTCCTAATGCACATTGAATGAAAGAAAGTTTTTTCTTCATACCAAATGAATAACCATTAATTTTTGCCTTAAGTTTATCTTTAATTCCAAGTTCATCAGCTAAATTAATAGCCACTTTAAAATTGACTTTCTTTATCTTTGATATGAATTGTAAAAACTCATATCCTGTCCAACTTGGATACATTTAATCTGCATCTGGCATTACTGAATAACTGTCTTTTTGAATGGATCCTGAATCCAATTTATAATAACCAACCATCAAACCTATTAAAGTAGATTTTCCTGCTCCATTTTTCCCTATCAAGGAGGTTATTTTACCTGATGATAATATCAAACTGACATCTTTAATAACCTTATTACTACCAAAGGACTTAACTAAACTTTGACAATTAATCATATTAAATCTCCTTATTCTCAAATAGTTTTTGCCCTATAAATACTAATAAAGTAGTTAAGACAAACAAAAAGATAATCTCCCATGTTTTTGACAGATAATGGTATGGGAAAATCCACTGAATAGCTTTTAGAAGAAACCAATCTTTAAGCAAGGTTGCCGTATAAAAAACTGGAAATAAAATACTAATCAGCAAATTGATAAGATTAGAAGCTCGCTCACTTGTCGCTAATGTAGACACCAGTAGTACTACGCTCTCGATATATAGATAAATTCCGACAATCATTAGAACGGAATATACTGAAATAGAGACAAATCCTGCTGTTATAAACAAAACAATCAATGATATGATTGTGATGACAACAAAATAAATAGTGGCAGCAAAAAACTTAGCTAAATAAATAGATTTTCTTTTCAAATACGGAGTTAAAAAACGCATCGTTTGGGATTCAATCTCCCCTGAAATTGTCCCTGAAAAAAGAACTGTTGAAAAGAGATAAGCCAACAAAGCATATAGCACCAACAAAGTACTAATAATTTCAGATTGTTTATTATCTGATAGTTTAAATCCTAAATTTCCAGAATATTTCCCAAAAAACGCAAAAAAAAAAAAAAAACTANNCCCTATTCAATAGCCTTCCTTATCTTCCCAAAATTTGGAGCTTTTTCTTCAAACAAATAAAGGCGATAATTGGCAAGATCCATTTTAGGAGGCATCCTTCATATTTTCTCAAGAATACAATGCCCACTTTCTTTTTGAAACGTCAAAAAAGCGAGTTCCGTAAACTCGCTCATTTTTATATCTTCAAAAATCCATACACAATTTTGAGGGGGATGCCACTCACTTTTCCTTCAACACCCACCAGACTTTTTCTAGGCTAAAATATTTTGCAATTTTATTTTGAGCTTCTACATCTACATTTTGAAAACTTACAAGATTTATTTCTTGTATAAACATTATTTTTTTGTTATCAATTTCTTTTGATAGTTCAGATATTTTCTAATTTTTTCATTTGAGACAAAATAGGATAAATGATTAATATTTTCGGCGCTTACATTAAGTTTAGTAAAAAAGCGACCAACATAAAGAAAAGACCAATCGGTACTGACTTTTTAGATAGTAACTCTCTCTTTAAAGTAGATAAAAACAAAACCATAACTAACCTCCTAAACAACAATTATATAGCAGAATAAAGCATTCCTAATAGCAACACTAATAACATTAGTGAACATAGAATATTTTTAAATATATCCTGTAAAGTCATTATTTTCTTCCCTCGTTTTTTTTCAATCGTTAAGGGAAAGAATCTAGTGACAAGATAAAAAGACAAAATTGTTAAAAAATATTCAACAATAAAAATAATGAAATTTCCAGATAAACGTCCTAGTAAAAATAAGACAGGTAGAAAAACCAAACTAAGCAATATAGTAGATTTTATAGCATAGAACCTAAGTTGACTTAGATTTCTTCCATTATAGAAAAAACTTATCTTTTTCTTCTGCGCATTTAAATACTCAAAGTAAGCTAAATATAAAAAAGAAAGAATACTACTTACTAAAGTTATATGATAATCTGTCTGACTATCTGAAATAAAACTAATAATAGAAATAGCATAAATAATCAACAAATCATAACATACTTTGGTTCGTCTTATAAATAATGCGTATCTTCCCTTCATAAACTTACCTCTTCTTTTTTGGATATAGAACAATAATATTCAAAACAAGTAATAGAAGAACTATTATTAAAGAGTAGAACTCATTAATCTGAACTAATATTTTTGATAAATCAATTTGTAACATCCCCCTCATACTCATAGCAATTAGTAAACAAAATACTATCTTACTACAATTCTGAATAATATCAGACAGCCCTTTTTTCATGTAGTTCTTTGCAAACGTAGTCAGGAATGTAATCATTAAGAGAATTGAGAAGTAGAAATAAAAATAGAGAGCATAACCATTAGGTTCCATCGGTAACAATAGAAAAAATATCAAAATTATTGACACTATAAAATGCCGATAAGAGTAATATATTCTACTAGATTGAGTGAATAAATTTGGAAAGAAACCTCTTAATCGAGTTAAATTTATAAGCATCTTATCCTCTGACAATGCTACATCACACTGTCCCAGGAGTAACAATATTACAGAGATGAGAGGAGCTAATCGTTCGAAATTTCCAATTACAGCAAGCAACCATTTAATTCCAATCAATAACAAAGAAATTACAAGTATTAAACTAGCAATATTAAATAAACCATATATGTGGAATCTTTTTCTAATTAATTCTATTTCTAATGCAAATAACTTATTCAAATAACTCACGCTCCAATAATTCTAACTTACCAGTATTTCTGAAACATTTTTTGACATGTCCATCTTCCAAGTATATAAACTCATCACAAAGATCATTTAACGTGCTTAAAATATGTGAGGAAACCAAAATAGTCGATTTTTCTTTTAATTCAAATAACAATTGTTTTAGTTGATAAATATATTTCACATCTACACTATTAAAAGGTTCGTCAAGGATAATTAACTTATAATTTTGTACAAAAACATTAATTAGAGATAATTTTTTCCGCATTCCTTGAGATAAATCGCTAATCATCACATCTTCTTTTCCATTTAATTTTAGTTTTTGAATTATGTCTTTTGAAGAATGCTGAGAAATAGTATATTTCAAAATAATATCAACAAATTCTTTGACAGTCATATAATCGAATGGTTCTAAATCTGATGGAATAAATAATATCGTACCATTATCTAAACCGTCTACATCAAATGCAATATTAGCTTCTTTTAGCTCAGATAAAAACGTCATCAAAGTTGTCTTTCCTGCCCCGTTTTCACCTATTAAACCAATAATTTGATTCTCCTTTAAATGGATATTTTTTATTTCAAAGTCAAAATTAGGATACGAGTGTGCTATATGATTAATTCTCAAAATAATTTCCCTTTCTTCAAAATAGGAATAAAGGGGAGTTCAAAAAAACACCCCCAAACCTATATGCATGACATGATCAATGACTTCAGCCTTAATTTAATCAATTAAATAATGAGACTAGGACTGTCTTTTATCCCCAAATTGAGCGAATATCATCAAGTACTACTTCTCCAAGTGAAAGCAAGAACCAGCGAAATTTCCAAGCCCATTGAACTGCTACAATAAACCTCATTTGGCTTAGTAGCAACATGTCTCTAAACACTTTCTAGAATAATACACCTGATTGATGCTTTTTGTCAATAGGTAGCTAAGCTATTGACAGTAATATTATCTCACAAATTCAAAGTATTCTTATAAATTCGCAAAAATGAAATTTTTCAAGAAGCTCATTTCATTTTTGCGAATTTTAAAATTTTAGATTTTTCACTGGTATAATAAAAAGAGGGAGGAAACAGTTATGTTTAGAAAAAAATATCTTAAAATCTTTTTCATTTGGTATCTGCTAATTCTATTATAAAACTATATCAAACTTATTATTGGAATGCCCCGTTAAAGCGGGCTTTTATCGTGTTCTGTAATAAATCACTTAATCA
>DIXV01000006.1:0-3103 GCA_002436115.1 Streptococcus sp. UBA6071
TCTTCTTGCTGCCTTTAGCATTCAGCAGTCACCTATATCACTCAAAGAAGCTATGGAGAAAAAGCGAACACTTAAGCATGTGAAACGCTTGGGCAAAATGGTTACGAAACTCTATTTTAAAAAGTAAAGGAATGTAACGATCAGAGTACATGTTTACCAGTGCTCTATTCTTAAGACGGCTCTTTTGTGGTCTAGTCCCTATCCTTAAAATAGAATCATTTACTTTCCCATCCATTCCATTAAGGCGTTGTCTTAATGGGGTGGGTGTCTTTTTCTGTACGTTTATTGAGGGATTACATTAAAGTCGTATAATTCCCAATTGAATACCACGTACAATTGCAGCAAGACTTGAATTGACAGAAAATTTTTCATTAATTGATTGAATATGGTTATTAACCGTTCGCCTACTAATACGGATCTGTTCGGCAATCTCTTGTTGTTTCAAGCCTTTGGCAAGGAGCTGTAAAATTTCTTTTTCACGTTCAGTTAAAGGGTTGGCTTCTCTATCATAATGTGGAAAAATAGTTGTTCCACCAAGAACCAAGTTGATTTGATACTCTAGATCACGCAATGAGACGTTCTTATTAATAAAACCTTTGGCTCCCATCTTTATAGCTTCATTATGGTACTCCACTAAATCATATCCCGAAAGGAAAACGATTTTTAAATCAGGAAAGGATTTTAGAAGTTCCCTTGCGACATCCAATCCATTAAAATCTCCCATATGTATGTCCATAAGGAGTAAATCGGGCTGTTTGTTTTGGACAATTTCTGTTATATGTTTAGGGGTCGAATAGGTTTCGAAGTTTATTAATTTATCTTTTAATGCAAATTCTAAGCTTTTTGAAAACAATTCATGGTCATCAAATAGAATAACGTTCACTGTGTTCCTCCAATTTCATTGATAAGGGTAAGACAATTTGGAAGGAGACCCCTTTTTCTCTCTGATCATCAATAGAAAATTCACCCTTTAAGGAATTGATTTCTTGTTTGATAGAAAGTAAGCCTGTCCCTACTTTGTTTGTGACATATGATTTGATGTCCATTCCTGTCCCATCATCTTCAAAAGTGATAAGTAATTGCTTATCTGTAGACACTAAGGTCACATTAATAGAGTTTGATTGACCATGCTTAAGGCTATTTTGTAGCAACTCTTTTACTATTCTAAACAATGGGAACCTGAGATTAGATGGAACTTCCAAATCACTATCCATAGAAAGGGAGATTATAGGATTATTAGAAGCGAGAGGCCCCTGCTTGATTTTGTCACATAGAATAGAAAGGCTATCATAGAATCGCAGGTCCATTAATGTTGATGGGTAAATTTCAAACATCCTCTCTCTCAGTGACTCATTAAGCTGAGCTAAGGTTTCAATAATTAAGTTTTTTAGATCAGTTTGAGGAGTTTCAATGGTTTCAGATAAATTCTTTAAAGCAATAATATTTTGTAAAATATCATCATGCAAATAAAGTGCTAGGGATTTCTGTAACTCATCGCTTTTTAGTTGAAGTTGCATAGTTAAATGTCCAACATCACTTGTATCTGCTATGGCAGAATAGGTCGTTCTATTCTTATGCAAGGTTTCGGTTGTTTTTAGCAATTCCCCAATTGATCTAGAAAGCAAGGTTAATTTCTCCATATCTTGTTTGGAAAAGCTTTTTTTATTAGATTTAGACCCAGTAATGATCCATCCACAAGGGATTTTTTTATAGAACATGGGAAAGGAGAAATAGGTTTCACCTTTCCAAGTGATGCTTGTTATGTGTTTTTGTAACTGACTAGTTATGCTTTTGTTTAAAGACATCTCCTTAAATACTCCACTTTGTGCCAGGATGAATAAGTGCTTTTGGTCTTCTTCCCAGATAACAAGATGTCCATCTAATGGAATTGTTTTCTCAATTAACTCTTGAACAACAAGAGAAAGGGAGTCTAAGTGATTATCGTAGGTTATTTTTTGTAATAGTTCAAGTCGCTCCTTTTCAAATGACTGTTTAACAGAATTCAGAAAACGCATTTGCCTTTTTAGAACATAGCTTCTATACATTTGATAACAATATAAAATAAGATAGCTCACCAATAGTAAGTTAGACGTTTGAGATGAAGTGAGTTTTAAAACAAATAAGCAAAAAGAAATATAAGCACCATTAATGAGGACAAACATAACAGCTGAGAGGATTATGCTAGAGTAATTCAGCTTAATCTTCAGTTTGTTTTTTTTGAGATAGACATAAACAACGCTGAGTGGCAAGGTGATAAAGCTATAGAAGGAAAACTGAACGATAATAAACTGTTGAGTGAAAAATCTTA
This sequence comes from Streptococcus sp. UBA6071, assembly GCA_002436115.1. Lineage (GTDB taxonomy): Bacteria > Bacillota > Bacilli > Lactobacillales > Streptococcaceae > Streptococcus. The sequence continues at coordinate 2,309 of DIXV01000006.1, forward strand.
AAAAAACAAAAGGAACAAATGCTGTAGCAATAGTCAGTAATAAGAGGGACTGATGGTTTCGATAGAGGGTTGGTTGAGTATGACGATTCTTCAAGGAGAGGATGCCACAAAACAGTGAGGTAACCAGCGGTAAAACCAAAAGACTATAATTAAAAATGGGGATAAAAGCAAGTAATAATCCACAAGTTATTGTGGCAAAAATAACCAGTAATTTTAATAACAAAAGATAGGTTTTCTTGGTATTTAAATTAAAAAAATAGGAGAAGAATACAAAGAGAAGGATGTTATTCAAACAGACTAATAGACGTACGACACTATCTAATAAAGTGTTTATTGGATGATTGATCAACATTAGTATCCATCCAGAAAAAACCATTATCAGCAAGAACAAATTTGACTCCGTGCAGTACTCTGAAAATATATAGACGACTATGCCAATAATAAGTAACAAAAAGACATAAATAAAATCAATAAAAAAATAATGACTGAATTCTTTAGGAACTTGAAATATAAAATTTGTTTGAATCAATAATACGATATTTAATGGAATAAGGTATCGTAAAGTAATATCTTTATACTTTGGTAACATGTGATTCTCCTAAGTTAGTCTAATTCAGAAAGCGTAACATTCTCTCATCAGAATTAGAAAATGGTTAGAACAAGTCATTTTTGGTGGTCGTCAGAGGTAGGTATACCAGAATCATTTTTAAAATAGGAACAGTTATATAGAGAATATGGTTTTTAGAAAATACAGACCTTTAAGAGAATGCCAAAACCTGATTCCGTCTGTATTGC
>DIXV01000006.1:3180-6689 GCA_002436115.1 Streptococcus sp. UBA6071
ATGGTGGTGCTTTCTCGAATTTCTATCATGGATCACGCTATCATACCTCAAGTGTGATTAGTCGTCGTACTGCTAAAGGACATAAAGCTCGTGCTAGAGCAGGAGTTACATCTGAAGCCTTTTTACCTACAAATTTTGGTGAGAAAGTAGCATTCTACTATGGTTTTGTTTAGTTAAATTCTTTATTGGNNCAAAACCTGATTCCGTCTGTATTGCTACATCATCAACCTCCAACACTGTTTCATTATATAACATTTTTTGAGATATATCCATGGCTAATCTGTACTTGGTTTAAATGAGTAATTTGAGAAATTATGTTGCACAAATTACTCAGGCGAACAGTTTAAAATTAGGGTATAATGAGATCATCTGTTTTTATAATACCTGTTTAGAGAAGGTTAGTGACACCTTGGTTTAGATTAGTCTGACCAAGGTGATGGTCGCTAATTTAAAAATGCTAAAAATTAATTGACTCCTTCTCTGATGTAATGTAAACTAGACTAAAAACAAAGAGCAAGTAGCATTCTTTTATGGCTTTGGTTAAGCTTTGTTTAGTTAAATTCTTTATTGGGCTGGTTCATTAGCCAGCCCAATACTTTTTTGGAGGGGACTATGAAGCGTCTATTTATTTCCATATCAACAACTCTGATCTCACTATTTCTTATTACGGTTATTTTTAATAATAAAATGCAATTACAGTTTTCTAGCTATGATGCTGTTGATATAATTGGAACAAATCCGAATGGGACTGTTGCAAAAAGAGATGTGTTTACAGAGGAACTTAATAAACTAGCTAATGAAACAAACAGTTTGATAGCTAGGAGAATTACAGAACCCAATAAAGATGGGAAGACAAGATTCACATACGAGATCTACGGTGAGGGAAAGACCCCAGATAGTTTGATAGTTTCCTCTAAAGAAAGTGCAGAGACCAGTGACTTAGTCAGTAACTATTTAATCATTTCCGGAAACTTAGCTCAAGAAACCTTACTAAGCAAGATTAACGAATTAGGCTATAGTGCAGTAGCTTTTCAATCTTATTCTGTAGCCCGCTCACTCTTATTTATCTCTGCAAGTGAGGTATCATTCATTAGCCTAGTATTGTTTTTCCTTACTTTTACATGTCTGACGCTTATTTACCGTATCAAGGATTTGAAAATAGCAGGCATTAAAATGATTTCAGGGCATAGCATTTTCAGTATCATGTGGTCAGCTTTTATATCTGATGGAAAAATTATCTTGTTGACCTACTTGTTTAATCTATGCCTTGGGGTAATTGGGCTACTTTTATTTGGGATATTCCAACTCCTAACAGTCCTGATCTTTCTCTTGGGATTAACCTTATACTCACTGTTACTTGGAATGATTTCTCTGTCTTTAGGATTAGTGTACATCATCGGGCTCAAGGCGGATGGTTTAGTTGGTCTCTTGAAGGGACGCTTGCCCCTAAAACGTTTATTAGTTATCATGTTAGTCGGGCAAATGCTATCAGTTCTAGTTGTTGGCTGGACAGCTAATAGTCTGATCAAACAATACCAAGACATGGTTACTAAAGAGCAAGCCGCAAAGGAATGGGATAAAAACAGCGATTATTTTAAAGTTTCCTTTGGTTTCGGATCTACTTTGGCAAAAGGGGAAGAACTTGAAAAACAAAATAAGGCTTGGTATGCTTTTGTAGATGCTTCTATAAGAGAAGAAGGTGCTATCTTTGTAAAAAATAATGTCGAAAAGTACTTACTGTCACCAGTTTCAGACGGAAATAGGCTATCAGATTATGTTCCAACGGGAAATACTATTTATGTCTCTCCCAATTACTTAAGTATTCAAAATGTTGAAGTGGATAATGCCTTTTTAAGAAAGATGGCTAACTTAAAACAAGGGGAATTCGGTCTGATCCTACCAGAAAAATTAGAAAGTCAAAAAGAATACTACGAAAAAATGTATTCGGATGAAATGTTAAGTTTCGCCAGTGCGAGTTTAGAAGCTGATTCTGAAAAACTTTTTAATGTGACACCCTATACGACAACGGTTAAAAATGACCAAAAAAGATTTCTTTATAATACGGGTCGCAATGTTAGCCTGCAATACCTAGAAGATCCCATTATCATCGTTACAACTCCAACTGCTATGGGAAACACACCAGTTAGTCAGCTGTTTTATGGATCTGAAGTAGGAAATGCTCTGCATTCAAAAGGTTATAAATCAACGATTAATCTTTTAAAAGAGCACGACACGTACCAGTTTACTTCCTATGTTTTAAATAGTAGGCTCTCTTACTACACTTACCTTAATGAGAGCAGAAGCACATTTATATTTTTAGTAACAGGAACCATTTTAGGTTTCTTCACCTCTATACTATTATTTGATACAATGAACCTTTTATATTTTGAGCAATTTAGACGAGAAATTTTCATTAAGCGTCTTTCTGGAATGAAGTTTTATGAAAATCACTTTTCCCAGATAATCTCTCAAATAGTGACAATTGGCTTAGGGCTATCTGTTTTGATTTATATTACAAAAAATATTCCTCTAAGTATAGGGACGACTATCGTTTTTTTGATAAATGCAATGCTTATTCTATATAAGCAAAATCTTTCTGAAAATAAAACAGCCATTACCGTATTGAAAGGAAAATAAGATGATAAAAATAGAATCTCTAAGTAAACAATTTTCGAATAGGAAAATTTTAGATAAGGTAAGTTTAAGTTTTGAAAAAGGAAAAATATATGCTTTAATTGGAGAAAGCGGAAGTGGCAAAACGACCTTACTTAATATCATTGCAAAATTAGAGGAGTATACTTCTGGTCGCGTGGTCTATGATGATGTGGACCTAAAAAAAATAAAGGCAAATACTTATTATCGGGATTACCTAGGCTATCTGTTTCAAAATTTTGGCCTAATGGAGAGCTACACTGTTAGAGATAATCTAGAGTTGGGCTTTGTTGGTCAAAAATTATCAAAAAAAGAAAAAGAGGAAAAACAAAAGGAGGCCCTCAGAAAAGTAAATCTACCTCATATTTCCTTAAATCAGAAAATTTTTGAACTATCTGGTGGGGAATCGCAGAGAGTTGCACTAGCCAAGGTTTTTTTGAAAAACCCTCCAATTATTCTGGCTGATGAACCAACGGCATCGCTGGACCTCCTTAATTCAGAAGAAGTTATGGAGATTCTCTTGTCTTTGAAGAACGATGAGCGGACGATTATCGTGGCGACTCATAATCCATTGATTTGGGAAAAAGCCGATGTTATCATCAAAATGAGTGACCTCTAGATTTAATCAAGTGAGAAAAAGAAGAAGCTCATCTATTCTCAAAATGGCTTTGTCAGTTGCAACTGATAAAGCCATTTTATTTTGCTTAAGTAGAGTTGACACTCAATCCTATTTTCATTGTGCCATATGGTTTTTATTGTCAAAAAAAGCACCCCCTATAGTAAATTGACTCACTAAGGAATGCTCGAGCTGACCTTCAAGTGACTCTTTAAAAAACGCGATAAACGTAAGGATTGCT
>DIXV01000133.1:0-2562 GCA_002436115.1 Streptococcus sp. UBA6071
CAAACCCAATTGATACGTAAGGTATTGGCAGTTTTCCAAATAGCTTTGTCTTGTCAAAACAAGGGCTACGAATTACAATTCAACAATTTTACCTGTCTTAAGGTAAACAATCCATTCACAAATATTTTTGGCATAATCACCGATACGCTCCAGATACATGAGGACTTGGATGTAATCCTTACCAGCAAATACTGTATCGGGTGAATTTCTGATTTCCTCAACAGCTAATTTCTGAATCTCTTTGAAGTAATCATCAATGATTTCATCAGTAGCAGCGATTTCATAAGCTTTCTTGTCATCTGAATTGATGTAAGCATCTAAAGCCTCTTCAACCATCTTCTTAACAGAGCGTCCCATCTTGTCGATTTCTGCTTCAACTCCAGGAATCCGTTCCTCACCCTTCATCCGAATGGTTGCTCGGGCAATAGCTGTCGCGTGATCGCCCATTCGCTCAATATCACTTGACGCTTTTAAAACAGTGATAACGGTGCGCAAATCATTAGCTACAGGCTGTTGAAGAGCGATAATCTCAAGTGATTTTTTCTCTAATTTTGTTTCAAAGTCATTGATAACATCGTCTTCTTCAATGACTTCTTTAGCCAAATCACGGTCATGACTGACAAAAGCTCGCACAGTTTTATTGATCTGTGACAAAACTTCTGTTCCCATAGCGTAAAATTGGTTGTGTAGTTTTTCCAACTCTTCATCAAATTGTGCTCTGAGCATAATATTCTCCTTTATTTTTATCTGAACTATCTCTGGGGCAATGTGAGCAGTCTAGCCAAATTTACCTGTGATATAGTCTTCTGTTTCCTTTCGTTTAGGACGAAGGAACATGTCTTTGGTAAAGTTATATTCAATTAGTTTTCCATCTAAGAAGAAGCCTGTCCTAGTTGAAACACGAGAAGCCTGCTGCATAGAACGTGTCACGACAATCATGGTATACTCTTCCTTTAAACCATAAAGCGTGTCTTCAATCTTACCTGCTGAAATAGGATCTAGGGCTGATGTCGGCTCATCAAGGAGGATAATCTTAGGACTTGTCGCAAGTACTCTAGCCACACAGACCCGCTGCTGTTGTCCACCAGATAGGCCTAAGGCTGATTCGTGCAATCTGTCCTTTACTTCATCCCAAATAGATGCTCCTCTAAGTGAGGATTCAACGACTTCATCAAGAACCTGCTTGTCTTTAACACCATTTAACCGCAAGCCATAGACAACATTTTCATAAATGGACATAGGAAAGGGGTTGGGTTGTTGAAAAACCATGCCAATTTCTTTACGCAGTTCAACCACATCTGTCCTTGGGCTATAGATATTGTGCCCATTATAGACGATAGATCCTGTAAGGGATACTTCAGGATTAAGGTCTGTCATCCGATTGATAGCCCGTAAGAGTGTTGATTTTCCTGATCCAGATGGTCCGATTAAGGCTGTAATTTCATTTGGATATATATCTATGGATATATTGTCAAGAGCTTTCTTTTTATTATAGTAAATGGATAAATCACTTACCTTTAAAATAGGTTCTGTCATCTCATACCTCTCTATCCAAAGTGACCTGATACATAGTCATTTGTTGATTTTAGCTTAGCATTCTGGAAGATATTAATCGTTTTATCGTATTCAATTAAATCACCTAGGTAGAAAAATGCTGTATAATCACTAGCACGTGCAGCCTGCTGCATATTGTGGGTCACAATAATGATAGTGTAGTTCTTTTTAAGTTCCATCATTGTTTCTTCCAACTGCACTGTTGAAATCGGGTCTAGGGCAGAGGCAGGCTCATCCATGAGCAAGATGTCAGGTTTCACAGAGATTGCCCGTGCGATACAAAGGCGTTGCTGTTGCCCTCCTGAGAGTGTCAAGGCGGACTTGTGTAAGTCATCCTTGACTTGATCCCAAAGTGCAGCCTGTTTTAGAGATGTCTCAACTAATTCGTCTAGAGACTTCTTATCTTTAATTCCAGCTCTTTCATGAGCGAAAGTGATGTTACGGTAAATAGATTTGGCAAAAGGGTTTGGTCTTTGAAAGACCATACCAATGTGCTTACGCATCTCATAAACATTTATCTCTGGCCTATTAACATCAATACCCTCATAAAGAACTTGCCCTGTCACCTTTGCAATATCAATGGTGTCGTTCATGCGGTTAAGGCTCCGAACGTAGGTTGACTTTCCAGAACCAGATGGGCCAATGAGAGCCGTAATTTTATTTTTTTCAAATTGCATGTTAATGCCCTTGATTGACTCTTTGCCACCGTAGTAAACATACAAGTCTTTCGTTGAAAGGGCTACCTTTTCCTCTGGAAAAGTAATAACATGCTTTTCATTCCAATCATATTCAGTCATAAAATTTTCTCTCCTTTTATGCCGCTGAAGTCAATTTTGCATGAAGTTTCTTCCCTATGTAGCGAGCTGATAGGTTGAACATCAAGATGAAAACGAGGAGGACAGCAGCACTTCCCACTGAAACTTGCACAGCGTCTGGAATCGTTCCCTCACTATTTACCTTCCATATATGAACAGCTAAAGTTTCTGCTTGACGGAAAATAGAAATCGG
>DIXV01000133.1:2710-9958 GCA_002436115.1 Streptococcus sp. UBA6071
TGACGGAAAATAGAAATCGGACTTGTGACACTGAGTGGGTTCCAATTGGACCAATCTAGAGCAGGAGCCGATTGACCAGCAGTGTAGATGAGAGCTGCTGCTTCACCAAAGATACGTCCAGATGCCAAAACAATGCCTGTCACGATACCAGGTAGTGCTTCTGGAATCACAACATGAATGATGGTTTCCCAACGGGAAATTCCAAGAGCTAAGCCTGCCTCTCGTTGGGTGTGATGAACGGTAAGTAAACTGTCCTCTACATTTCGAGTCATCATTGGGAGATTAAAGACGGTTAAGGCAAGGGCACCTGAGATGATTGAAAAGCCATATTCAAACTGGACAACAAAAATCAGGTAACCGAAGAGTCCAACAACAACGGAAGGAAGGGAAGATAAAATTTCAATACAGGTCCGAATGAAATTAGTAACAGGACCTTTCTTAGCATATTCGGCTAGGTAAATCCCTGCACCCAGAGAGATTGGTATTGAGATAATCAAGGTTACAATCAAGAGAAAGAAGGAATTGTAGAGTTGAATTCCAATACCGCCTCCTGCTTTATAGGAGGAAGAACGACCTGTCAAGAATGACCAGTTAACATGTGGTAACCCTCGTAATAAAATGTACAGTAAGAGGGATGCTAGAATGACAACAATGATTCCCGCAATCGTATAGAGGATACTTGTAGCCAGTTTATCTATTTTTTTAGCGTGCATAGTTTCTCTTACCTTCCCTTGTGATGAATTTCATGAGTATATTGAAGGCTAAGCTCATGAACAGCAATACCAATGCCAACGACCAAAGAACATTGTTTTGAACGGTACCCATTACAGTATTACCAATTCCCATGGTCAAGACTGAAGTCAGGGTTGCTGCTGGAGTTGTCAAAGAAGTCGGCATTACTGCAGAATTACCAACAACCATTTGAATGGCCAAGGCTTCTCCGAAGGCACGTGCCATACCAAAAATAACAGCTGTAAAAATACCAGGTCTAGCAGCGTTTAAAACAACACGCCAGATGGTTTGCCACCTTGTTGCTCCCATAGCAAAACTGGCTTCTTTATAATGCCTTGGCACAGCTTTCAGACTATCAACGGTCATAAATGTTACCGTTGGCAAAATCATAACAAAGAGGACAAATACCCCTGACAAGATACCAAATCCTGTTCCTCCGAAGATTGATCTTACAAAGGGAACAACAACTTGTAAACCAATGAATCCATAAACAACTGATGGAATACCAACAAGAAGTTCAACAGCAGGCTGTAAAATTTTGGCACCGTATTTCGGTGAAATCTGAGTCATGAAGACTGCTGCACCGATAGCAAATGGAGTTGCGATTAAAGCTGATAAAATGGTAACAATGAAAGAACCTAAAATCATTGGTAAAGCACCCAGATAAGGGGTTCCAGAGGCATCTTTCACACTCGGTTGCCATTCTGTTCCAAAAAGAAAGCTAAATGGATTGATTTTATCAACGAAAAAGGTGGAAAGCCCCTTCTGAGCGATGAATAATAAGATCATTGCGACAACGAACACAATCAAGCCTAAGCAAAGAAATGTAATCCGTGCACCAAATTTTTCCAAAAGAGAATTTTTGGATGGCGATAAAAGTTTTTTTGCGAGTTCTTGGTTTTTCATGACTTCTCCTTATTTGGGGGTCACAGTACCATCGGCACTTTTAATGACTTTCATATCATTGACAGAGATATAGCCCATGGTAACAACGATACCTTCTTGGACTTCATCACTCATCATATAGTCCAAAAATTCCTTGGTTAAGCCAGTAGCTTCTCCTTTGGTATACATATGTTCATAGGCCCATATTGGCCAATTATTGGTAGCCACATTTTCGGCGGTCGGTTCATAGCCATTTAGTTTCAAAGTCTTAACGGAATCATCCATATAGGCGAAAGCCAAGTAGGAAATTGCTCCTGGAGTCTGTGAAACAATGGATTTAACCATACCATTAGAGTCTTGCTCTTGACTTTGCTGAGCACTCTCTCCATCCATAATTATGCTATCGAAAGTTGCACGAGAACCTGAACTAGCAGCACGGTTGATGATTGAAATTTCCAAATCACTTCCACCAAGTTGCTTCCAGTTAGTGTATTCTCCTGTGAAAATCTTCCTAACGTCTTCTGTTGTCACATCTGACACATCAACTTCTTTATTAACAACGACTGCCAGTCCTGCAACTGCCACTTGGTGATCGACAAGCTGGCTAGCATCAATCCCATCTTTTTCTTCAGCGAACAGATCACTATTTCCAATTTGAACAGCACCAGATTGGACTTGCGAAAGACCTGTACCAGAACCACCTCCCTGAACATTAACTGTTTTACCGACGTTAGCACTTCCGAATTCATCAGAAGCTGCCTCAACTAACGGTTGCAAGGCTGTTGAACCAACAGCTGTAATAGATTCGCCACGTTCAATCCAACTAGAACATGCCGAAAGTACTCCCCCTGCTAAAAGGGTTAGGGCCAAAAGCCCTAATTTGCGTTTATTCTTCATTAAGTTCTTCCTTTATTAACTTAAATGTACAGTTTTTCACGACGAAAAGCTGGCAAATCAAAAATGACTTACTACTCTAATATAACACAAAACTTTATGCTTGGAAAGTTTTTTTTACTTGAAGCGTAGCCCTTTTGGATACTTGTTTTTAAGAGTATTTCCAATTATTTTGACAAATCCTAGGCCTTTATCTTCTATAGTTAACTGATACCAACCATTTGGATAGGGTTTGGACAAAATCAGACTCTCTCCAGCTACATAGTTTTTAAAATTGGCTGAATCTATCGCAACTACTTTCTTAACTTCATCGGGTTGCATCGCCATTCCCAAAGCAAAGCTTGGTTCAAACCTTTTCTTTTTAAAGGTTCCTAGATGAAGGCCATTGCGAGCGATACGCAGGCTTGATAAATCGGGTAAGCCGTCTGGGAGCAAATACAGCTCATCACCAAAACAGTGAAGTACCCCCTTTAAAGAGATATTCAAATGTTGTTCGGAAAATGTCTGCCAATAGGCTAGTTTCTCTTTACTCAACTGAGATTTTCTTAGCTTTACTTTCTTAAAGGGTTCTGAAGGACGACTATCTTGTAACTTAGCCACAAACTGCCCTTCTCCTTTAAAATGATGAGGATAGAGGCGGATGGACTCCATCTGGTCTATCCCGCCTACCATTCCCTCGCTTTTAGGAATGGGAACTAAGGCTAAATTGGTGTAGTTTTCCAAAAGCCAATTGACGATGGCTTCGTTTTCTTCAGGAGACCAAGTACACGTTGAATACACGAGCTGTCCGCCAGGTGCTAACATTTTCATGGCCTCAGCCAAAATTTCCCGCTGACGATTAGCGCATTCAATCGGATAGCTTTCTGACCAATACGCTATAGCCTCAGGATTCTTTCTAAACATCCCTTCTCCTGAGCAGGGAGCATCTAGAACAATGAGATCAAAGTAAGATGGAAATACTTTTGCTAAACGTTCAGGGGTTTCATTCGTTACCACCGTATTTCTAGCGCCGAACCGCTCAAGATTCTCTACCAAAACCTTGCTACGTTTTTTATTGATTTCGTTAGCAACTAAGATGCCTGTCCCATCTAAATAAGTCAAGAGATGGGTGGCTTTTCCTCCAGGTGAGGCGGCTAAATCTAAAACCTTTATCCCTTTTTGAGGAGCAGCTACCTGCCCTACAATCTGTGCGGAAGGTTCTTGAGAATAAACGGCACCTGTCACATGTTCAATTGATTTCCCTGATATCTTACCATAATAAGACCACGGACTATTAGGAATCGGATTAGAAAAATTTGGGAGGCTTGTTTTTAAAGGGTTAACCCTAAACGCAGCTACTGGTTTCTCCTCAAATGTTTGAAAAAAAGCTTGGGCTTCTTCTCCAAGCAAACGTTCATATTTTTTAATAAACTGTTCTGGTAACTTCATCGATCGTTATCAATCTCCAAAAAATGTCCGAGTTCTACTAGTTTTTTCTCGGGAATTAGCATTACATATTGGCGGTCTTTGAAATTCAAGGGCTCTGAAGTCATGCTCAAGGTGAGATAGCCTAACTTTTCCCCCATGATTTGGCCAGCGGCATAATCCCAAGGACTTATATGAGAGAAATACCCTAGGGCCTTCCCTGATAAGACACGTGCCATACTGATAGCAGCCGAACCGTAAGTTCTCATCCCCAAAACGGCTTTAGTCAATTCAGAGAGTCCTCCTAGATTGTCTGTGCACATTCCTGGGTTAACAATGATGAGAGACTGATTTAGCGCTTTGGGTTGGTAGGGTGTTAGAAGCTGATCGTTACAATAGACCTCAAACTCACCACCACCATGAAAGAGGTGGTCAGCCATGACATCATAGATGAGACCAAACCGACCGATACCATCTTCATAATAAGCTAAAACAATCGCAAAATCCGACTTCTGTGCGACAAAATTATTTGTGCCGTCAATGGGGTCTATAACCCAGACGTTCCCTTCGTGAATGGCCTGCCTTTGATCATCTTCTTCCGCAAAGAAACAGTCCTCAGGATAGGCTTGATGAATTTTAGAAACTAAAAATGCCTGGACCTTTTTGTCCATATCAGTCACCAAATCTGTGAAACTACTCTTTTCTTCAATTTCAAAAGGCTCATCCATATGTGCTTTTAAAAATTCTCCTGCAGAACGAATCAAAGCCTTTGCAAAGTCGAATTTAATTGCCAAGTTTTATTCTTCCTTTCTCTCTTTCTTTTGCCATTTGGAGAGCACGATAGATAGAATAGCCACTGATTCTTTCGAAATCGCGATCCATCTGCCTCTCTTCTCCTTTGCTTGGAACAACTTTTTTAAAGGCAGTATAAGCATCTAAAAGAAGTTGTCTATCAACTCCTGTTTCGTAGGCTTTTTCTACTTGGTTCAAAAAAGAAAGCACTGATGAGATTTCCTCAGTGCTCCACGATAGGTTAAGTGGATAAGTATAGTTTTTTTCCATATTAGCCAATCTCCGCCTTCAAAGTGGCCTCTTTTAGCTCTTGTTTGCGATAAGCACGTGACAAAAAAGTGCGAATCTCATCTTCGTTAAAACCAATCTGCATCTGCTTTTTATCTAAGATAATGGGCCGACGTAAGAGGCTTGGGTAGTCTCCAATCAAGGCAATCAAGGCAGATATTGACAAATCATCTAGATCGATATTCAGTTTTTGGAAAATTTTTGAGCGTGTCGAAATCAAATCATCTGTCCCGTTTTCAGTCAGAGACAGAATATGCTTAAGTTCATCAGACGTCAAGGGACTCGTCATAATATTATGCTCTTTAAATTCGACATTGTGCTTGGTTAACCAAGCTCTTGCCTTACGACAAGATGTACAACTTGGAGATAAAAATAGGGTAATCATAACACGGTCCTTTTAGTTATTCTCCCCTATTATACAATACTTTACGCTATTTTGCTAGATTTTTCCGTGACTTTCCATGATTCCAAGACCTTGCAAACTCTTCGTCATTAGCCAGCTCAGTCACCAAAGCTTCTATTCCATCAAATTTCACCATGTTGCGAATTTTATCCAACCAAAAAATTTTAAGGGTTTGCCCATATAGATCATCATCAAAATCAAGGATGTGAACTTCTAAACGTAAGTCTTTCCCATCAAAAGTAATGTTTTTTCCGATGCTGGCCATTCCTCGGTAACGCTTCCCTGATATCTCTACATCTGCTATATAGACACCATCTGCTGGCAGGTAAACACGATCAAGAGGTGCCATATTGGCAGTTGGGTAACCTATTGTCCGTCCTCTCGCATCACCGTGAACGACTAAGCCCCTAGTTGAAAACGTATAGCCCAATAGTTGGTTAGCTTCTGCGACATTTCCCTCTTGAATAGCATGTCGAATTCGTGTTGAAGAGACTTTCTTTTCATTTAAGCAGAACTCTGGAACAATACAGACCCGCCCATCATAAACCTCTTTGAGGTAATGTGCATCCTTTTGATCACTTGCGAAACGGTAATCAAAGCCAACCATTATTAATTTGGCTTTTAATTTTTTAATATAGTAAGTTATAAATTCGTCAGCTGTCAGCTTAGCAAACTTACTGGTGAAATCAATCAAGTAGAGGAAGTCTACTCCAGCAGTTTCAAAAGTTTTCAGGCGATCTTCAGGACTGTTGATATGCCACAAGAGTGTTGGATGAAATTTTGTAAAGGCCAATTGTGGAGATTCTGGAAAGGTTAAGACAGCTATTTTTAGCCCTTCTTTTTTAGCCATTTCTCTAGCTTTTGCAAATAATTCCTGATGCCCTAGATGCATACCATCAAAGTAGCCTAATACCAGAATAGTCTCCTCAAGCTGATTGATATCCTTAGCATCATTTATGTTATAAACGTCCATCTCACCTATTCACCCTATATTCTAAATGAAGACTTTCCTTGGTTTATGGAAGGTTTCATCTCTTCTTTCTAAAATCGCTAATAAGTTCCCATCATAAAAGGCAGCCAGACGGTCTTCCTTACAGTTTAGAGACAGAAATTGGCCGTAAACAATTGCCTGTTTCATCTCTTCTGCCACATCAAGCCTTGGTAATTGTTTTATGGCTGTTTCTATGGGGAGGATAAAAGAAAAATCCCCTTCTTCCACCATAGACGCAATCTCTGACAAGGAAAGGCTTTCCTGAAAGGTTAGACCAGCTGCGGCTGTGCGTTTTAATGTAGCCAGATGACTAGCGACACCGAGCTTAGCTCCCAAATCAACTGCCAAAGTGCGGACATAGGTCCCTTTACTACACGTAACACGAAAGCTGAAACGTGCCAAATCTCCAGTAAATTCTAAAGGACCAGTACGGATAAAGTTATGGATAGTTACCTGACGCTCAGGGCGTTCCACCTCTTCACCAGCACGTGCATAATCATAGAGCTTTCGGCCATTAACTTTAACAGCAGAATACAGGGGAGGGATTTGTTTTATTTGACCTAAAAAGCCAAGCATTACCTGATCAATAAGGCCTTCTGTTAGATGCTCTGGCAAGGAGCTTCTCTCAACTACTTGGCCACTTGCATCTTCGGTCGTTGTTGAAAAACCAAGAACCACCTCTCCCTCATATTCCTTTGCGCTTTCCTGCATATATTCAATTAGTCTAGTTGCTTTTCCAAGGGCAATAGGGAGAACACCTGTCACATCAGGGTCAAGTGTTCCACCATGACCGACTTTCTTCTCTTTTAAAATCTTACGGATTTTAAAAACAGCATCATGGCTTGTCATGCCAGCTTCT
>DIXV01000118.1:0-3205 GCA_002436115.1 Streptococcus sp. UBA6071
ATACCTTACGTATCAATTGGGTTTGGTGGTTTTTCTTTTTGTCTTCTAACATCAAGTTACGTCAGAGGGAAGACTTCTTTTTCCTAGTAGTTACCCTTAGGAAACATAGCTGAAATATCGCAAAATAATGAGCGTATCTATTGTAAGCGGTAACTATTTGTAGTATAATTTAACTTGTAGTATTATTTGATGAAAGTAGGAATCAAAATGAGTAAAATCGTTGTCATAGGAGCAAACCATGCAGGAACGTCAGCTATCAACACGATGTTGACGGGATATGGCGAGCAAAATGAAGTTGTCGTGTTTGATCAAAACAACAATCTTTCCTTCCTAGGTTGTGGGATGGCTCTCTGGATTGGGAAACAGATCGATGGCCCAGAAGGTTTGTTCTATTCTAATAAAGAAAAACTTGAAGAAGCGGGTGCTAAAGTTTACATGAACGCACCAGTTGAAGCGATTGATTTTGAGAAGAAAGAAGTAAAAGCCATTGTCGAAGGACAACCTCATGTCGAATCTTATGATAAGTTAATCTTGGCGACAGGCTCTGTACCGATCATTCCGTCAATCAAGGGTGTTGAACTGGTTAAAGATGAGCGCTCCCGAGAGTTTAAAGCAACTCTTGAAAACGTGCAGTTTGTCAAATTATATCAAAACTCTGAAGAAGTCATTAAAAAACTTGAAAATCCAGATATTTCGCGTGTAGCAGTAGTGGGAGCTGGCTATATCGGTGTTGAGTTAGCTGAAGCCTTTGAACGCCTTGGTAAGAAAGTTACCCTCATTGACGTAGCAGATACTTGTCTACCAAACTACTACGATAGAGAGTTTACCGATTTAATGTCCAAGAATCTTTCAGATCATGGCATTGATTTAGCCTTTGGCCAGACCGTTCAAGCTATTGAAGGCGAAGATAAGGTTGAGCGTATCGTTACTGATAAAGCGACTTATGATGTAGATATGGTCATCTTAGCCATTGGTTTCCGTCCAAACACAGCTTTTGCTGGAGGCAAGTTAAAAACCTTTGCTAATGGGGCTTTCTTGGTGGATAAAAAACAAGAAACAAGTATTAAAGATGTCTATGCTATTGGAGATTGCGCAACCATTTACGATAATGCTCTTAACGACACCAGTTACATCGCTCTAGCTTCCAATGCGGTAAGAACAGCTATAGTGGCTGCTCATAACGCTTGTGGAAATGACATTGAGTCAGTAGGTGTTCAAGGGTCTAACGGTATTGCTATTTACGACCTTAAGATGGTGTCAACTGGCTTGACTGAAGCACGTGCTAAGGCCGCTGGTTACAAGGCTGTTGTGACGGAGTATAAAGATTTACAAAAGCCTGGCTTTATCAAAGAAAATAATAATGAAGTTGCTATAAAAATTGTTTATGACAAAGAAACGCGCGTTATTTTAGGCTGTCAAATTGCCTCTACTCAAGATGTATCTATGGCGATCCATATGTTCTCATTAGCAATTCAAGAACATGTGACCATTGAACGCTTGGCGCTTCTAGATCTCTTTTTCCTTCCACATTTCAACCAACCGTACAATTACATCACAAGAGCAGCCATAGCTGCTGAATAAGCTTTATAAACTAAAACCAAAGACAAACATCTTTGGTTTTAGTTTTGTCTATTAGTAGAATATGCATGACTTTTATTAAAATATTATTTTTGCTATAATAGAATAAGAGAGATATAAAAATTAAATAAGATTGCGGGATTTAACTAATGAAAACTGATAACCAGAGCATAAACGATGTGCTTACCCAAAACAATACTTCCTTTTTCATTCCACCCTTTCAACGTGCTTATGCTTGGGGGAAAAATGAGATTGATAGATATTTTGAAGATATGATTCGTATCATAGAAAGTGAACTTGATAATGAGCAAACCGATAAACTAGAACATTTCTTTGGTACAGTTGTTATCAAAACTGAAAAAGAAAAATTTGCCACTAAGAGTATTATCGTTGATGGCCAACAACGTCTTACCACAACATTGATTTTTTTGATTGCTTTGCGTGATTCAATTGCAGATGAAGAGTATAGAGAATGGATTGACCGAAGTTATTTGAAAAATGATTCGTCATCTTTTGAAGATAAAATTAAGCTTAAGCAAGTTACTAAAGATTGGGAATCCTATAGAAATCTAGTTAATGGAGATGATCTTTCTCCTGGAATTATTAGAACGGCGTATGAACTATTCTACAAAAAAATAGAATCTCGACAATTTACGGTAGATAATTATTTGACGGGATTATCAAGAATAAATGTGGCTTTAATTTTCTTGGACGAACGTCCTTTTAAGGGAGAAGATCCTCAAATTATTTTTGAAACACTTAATTCATTAGGAAAACCTTTAGTATTAGCTGATTTAGTAAGAAACTATGTGTTACTAGAGTTGGCAAGTAGTACCCAATCAGATATTTATGAATCAACTTGGCATCCTCAGATTGAAGCAGTCTTTGAAGAAAATACTTCTAAATTCTTCCGTGACTATTTACAGTATAAGTTGGGAACTAGTTTAAAAGTGGTTAGCGATAATAATACAAAAGAGCTGTACCAAATTTTTAAAGAATTCGTAGAACGTGAATTTAATAATAAAATTGATTTTGTTGATGATATTGTCCGCTTTGCACCGTGGTATAAGTTATTAATTACAGAGGTTAATCACTATAAAGTCTCTGATAATCTAAAAACAAATGCTACAATTCAGGAGTTATTAAGAAATATTTTCTTTGATATAAAAACGGATCCATTTAAACCGCTTGTTCTAGGATTGCTTGAATACCATCAGCATTTTAAGATGTTGACCGACGAACAATTTGTTAATACGTTAAAAACAATTCGTACCTATCTTATAAGGCGTCGATCGCTTGGATTGACACAAGCTGAAAATAAAAATATCCCAGTCTTGTCAAAAAAAATTCATGAAATTACTGTTGGCAAAACTTCAATGATGGAGCTTTTGAGTTCTCAACAATATGCTTTGCGTATGCCTAATGATGTCGAGATAGCTGAGCATTTTAAAGAGTCTAAGTTCTATGAAGAATTGAAAAGTTATTCAAAATTTATTCTTGGTAAAATTGAAAAACACATTGCTAAAGTTGCTGTTGATTTTAGAGATAAGAAAATCACAATTGAACATATCATGCCTCAAAAATTAACCCCTCAATGGGAAAAAGAATTAGGACCTGAATATAAAGC
>DIXV01000118.1:3345-4103 GCA_002436115.1 Streptococcus sp. UBA6071
AGGACCTGAATATAAAGACATTCATGAAAAATATCTTCACAATATTGGAAATCTCATTCTGACTGAATTTAATAGTGAAATGGGAAATAAGTCTTTTTCTATTAAAAAAGAAAAGTATGGAACCTCCTCTTTGCATTACAGATTAGACGTCATTGATAAAGAGATTTGGGATGAGAGTGCTATAAGAACTCATCAATCAAATATGATTACTTGGTTCTTAGAAACATTTCAACTACCGGAAGCGAAAAAGCGATCAAACAATTGGAATGAAGATATACCAGATATTTCAGTTTTCTCACCTGTACAAGATGATTTAAGTGATTGGTTAAAAGGCAATAAGCCAAAGAAAATGCTGATTGACAACAAGGAATATGATGCCAAAACATGGCGAGATGTATTCTTAGGGTTTATCACTTGGATGGAAAACTCCAAAGATTATTCAGTTGATTATCTTTTTAGTAATCAAGAAAGATTATTCGGAAAATCAGATGTAATAGTTGAGTATTCGGCTCTTAAACAATTAGTGACTATAGACCCTAATAACGAAAAAAAACTTAGTTGGTACAAATCGGCAGATGGCAAGTTTGCCAAAAAACTTGAAGAAGATAATAAAGATAATTTTGAGGAATATGTTTACCATATCAATGACAATGCTAGTACTTTAGTTGGTCGTATTGGAAGTATCATGCAAGAATTTAATTTTGAAGATGATTTTGTACTCCTTGAGGTAAAATAGACCTGTAAGTACTAAAACCAAA
>DIXV01000118.1:4362-5573 GCA_002436115.1 Streptococcus sp. UBA6071
CCCTTACATCTTTCCGAAAAACTATAATTTTCTTGAAAGTTATATGAAGATATGTTATACTTCTTTTATAATGAAGATCTAGATTAGGAGAGATAATTACTTATGAAACGTGAACGTTTATTAGAACGGATTGAACATTTAAAGGTTCTTATGCCCTGGTATGTGTTAGATTACTACCAATCCAAGTTGACAATCCCTTATAGTTTTACAACTCTATATGAATACCTTAAAGAATATAAACGTTTCTTTGATTGGCTTATTGATTCTGGTATTTCAGATGTTAGCGAGATTTCTGAGATTTCTCTGGATGTCTTGGAAAATATGAGCAAAAAGGAAATGGAAGCGTTTATTCTTTACCTCAGAGAACGCCCTCTCTTAAATGCTAACAGCAAGAAGGAAGGCTTGGCACAAACAACGATTAACCGTAGTTTATCTGCTCTCTCAAGTCTCTATAAATACCTGACAGAGGAGGTGGAAAACAAAGATGGAGAGCCCTACTTCTATCGTAATGTTATGAAGAAGGTTTCGACTAAGAAAAATAAGGAAACTTTAGCAGCACGAGCTGAGAACATTAAGCAAAAGCTTTTTTTAGGAGAGGAGACACAGGCCTTTTTAGATTTTATTGAAAATGATTACCCTAAAAACTTGTCTGCTAGAGCCCTGTCCTCTTTTGAGAGAAACAGAGAACGTGATTTAGCTATCATT
Source organism: Streptococcus sp. UBA6071 (assembly GCA_002436115.1). Taxonomy (GTDB): domain Bacteria; phylum Bacillota; class Bacilli; order Lactobacillales; family Streptococcaceae; genus Streptococcus. The sequence goes on from DIXV01000118.1 coordinate 5,068, forward strand.
AGCCTACTACTTGCTTCTGGAATTCGCTTATCCGAAGCAGTCAACCTTGACCTACGAGATCTTAACCTCAAGATGATGCTCATCGAAGTCACTCGAAAAGGTGGTAAACGTGATTCTGTCCATATAGCAAGTTTTGCTCAATCCTATCTTCAAGAATATTTGACTATCCGTAATAGACGCTATAAGGCTGAAAAATCAGATATCGCCTTATTTCTTACTGAATACAGAGGTCTTCCCAATCGAATAGATGGCTCTTCAGTCGAAAAGCTAGTAGGCAAGTATTCTGAACAATTCAAAATTCGTGTGACGCCTCACAAATTACGCCATACCTTAGCAACCCGCCTCTATGGTGCGACTAAATCCCAAGTACTTGTTAGTCACCAGTTAGGGCATGCTAATACTCAAGTGACGGATCTTTATACGCATATTGTTAACGATGAACAAAAGGATGCATTAGACAAGTTATAACGTAACTATAATTATGCAACATATATCAATCTATCTTA
>DIXV01000129.1 GCA_002436115.1 Streptococcus sp. UBA6071
CAGCCCGACCTGGGTGGAGCTGTTCTAGCTCTTGGTAGGCTTCAAAACGGATATCCGCATCTAGTTTGTCAAATAGGGCTTCCAAAATGCCTTTAGCGGTGAAAAAATCTACCTTGTCTTGGTCTATCTGACCTGTTAGGGCCAAAGCAAACGTCTCAATTTCTTGCGGTAATTCTTGTTTTCCCCCAGCTGTCTCCTTGAAGACATTACCGATTTCATAGAGTGCTAAATTGGTGTTTTTTCTTGCGACATTGTAAGAAACAATCTCCAAAATCCCTGAAACAATGTTTTGACGAAGAACAGAACGTTCAGCAGTCATCGGCCAAATGAGCTCGGTAAGCGGCTTAGGATTTGGGCTAAAAGCAATAGCTTTTTCTGGAGTAGTTAGACTGTAAGAAATAACCTCTGTTAGACCCGAACCTTCAGCTAGAGTACGTACCTTTCGTCGAAGAGCTTGCATTGGTGTCAACTCACCAATGGTCGCAGCTTCTTTTGGTAGAGTCGTCGGTAGTTTATCATAACCATAGATGCGGGCAATTTCTTCCACCAAATCTGCTGGAATAGTAATATCCCATCGCCGACGCGGGACTTGTACGGTAAAGCATTTATCATCTCCACTAATTGCCATACCCAAGCGGCGGAAGATATCAGCAATGCTCTTATAATCCAATTGTGTCCCCAAACGTTTGTTGACATAATCCACACGCGCAGAAACAGCAAGGGCTGACAAATCCAACTCCCCTGCTTTAACCACACCCGACAGTACTTGACCACCAGCTAGTTCAGCAATAAGAGCAGCAGCAGTGTCTAAGGCCAAGCTTAAATCAGCTACGTTAATACCTTTCTCAAAGCGAGCAGAGGACTCCGAACGAAGGTTGAGACGGCCACTTGTTTTGCGAATAGAGGTGCCATTGAAAAGCGCAGCTTCCAAGACCACTCGTTTTGTTTGCTCGGTAATCTCTGTTTCTAATCCACCCATAACTCCGCCTAGTGCGACAGCTTCATTCCCGACAGCGATAACAATATCCTCAGTAGTTAGTTCTCGTTCTTCCTCGTCTAAAGTGAGGAGTTTCTCACCCTCATACGCCTGACGTGCCACAATTGTTTGATCGGAGAATGTATCAAGGTCAAAAGCGTGCATAGGCTGTCCAAAAGTGAGGAGGATATAGTTCGTAATGTCAACAACATTATTAAGAGGGCGAATACCCGCATTCATGAGCGTGTTTTGCAACCATTGTGGACTTGGGGCGATAGTGACCTCTTCAATGACTCTTGCTTGGTAGCTTGTCACCTGATCGCTTTCAATAGCAACAGCCAACAGGTCACTTGCTTGCTTAGAACTCTCCCTTAACAAAGGGGTGTCAAAATTTACCGACCGATCATAGATAGCTGCGACTTCATGAGCTACCCCGCGCATAGATAAGGCATCCGCACGATTTGGAGTAATCGAAAGCTCGATCATTTCATCATCCAAATCCAGATAAGAAAAAATAGAATCTCCAACCAGGCTGTCAACTGGTAGATGATAAATGCCATCTACGTAAACCTTGGGAACGACAGCATCTGCTATCCCTAATTCTGCCAAAGAGCAGAGCATTCCCATTGAAACCATTCCACGGATTTTTCCCTTTTTAATCTTATGGTTTCCAGCAATACGTGCCCCCGGTAAAGCGACAATGACCTTAATGCCCGAAGCGACATTTGGAGCTCCGCACACAATTTGCACCACTTCCTCACCAACATTAACCTGGCATAGACTGAGGTGGGTATCTGGTACTTCTTCAACCGATAACACTTCGCCAACAACTAGTTTAGACAAGCCACTGCTTAATTGCTTGACGCCTTCAACCTCGATACCTGTGGTCGACATTTTTTCTGACAATTGTTCAGAGCTGGCATCAAAATCCACTAATTTTTTTAACCATTTATAACTTACTAACATGTGTTTCCTCTTTATTGTTTTATTTTAGGTGCTTTCTTAGCAACCAATCGGTGTCTATCTTTTTTCCGACAGGGAAAAGATGTTCCGAGAATTTCTCAAATCCATATTTCTTGTAGAAGGCTTGTGCCTTGTCGTTATGTTCCCAGACTCCCAACCATGCCCAATCATAGCCAGACTGTTCAGCTATGTCTAGGGCAAACTCAAAAAGTTGCTTACCTAAACCTAATCCCTGACACTTCTTCAAAATATAAAGGCGTTGGATTTCAAAAGCATTTGGTAAGTGGTGTTCTGTTTGTGCCTGCCCTTGATTGACCTTTAGAAAGCCAAGAGGCTCTTCTGCCATCTTGATAAAATAGTAGGTGGAAGCAGGATTGGCAAACTCCTTTGCCAATCTCTGTAAAGACAGGGCTTCCCTAACATACTCCTGTAGGTCTTCTTCTGTGTTATCCTGACCAAATGTTTCAACGAAGGTCTCAATAGCTAACCTTCGTAGAACGGACAGGTCCTTAATGGTCGCCTCAACGATTGTCGTTTCCCTTAACATGGTGTTCCTTTCTTGGTAAAGACGGTTTGAAAAGGTTAAACTCTTCAAAATCCTATAATAGTGAACTCAATTTGATAAGGTATAGAAAGCGAGAGGCTTTGCTTATCTTTTCTTAATCAGAATTGCTCAGAAAAGCGAAGGTCTCCTTGGTAGAAGGCACGAATATCGTTAATACCATGACGGAGCATAGCAATCCGTTCCTGACCAAGACCGAATGCAAAGCCAGAATAAAGCTCACTATCTATTCCTGACATTTCCAAGACACTTGGATGAACCATACCAGCACCTAGAATTTCTATCCATCCTGTCTTCTTACAAACATTGCAACCACTTCCACCACATTTAAAACATGACACATCAACTTCTACAGACGGTTCTGTAAAAGGGAAGTAGCTTGGTCGCAGACGGATTTTGCGATCCGATCCAAACATTTTTTGGCTAATTACCTCAAGGGTCCCTTTTAAGTCGCCCATTGAGATATCTCTTCCAACGACCAATCCCTCAATTTGATGAAACTGATGGCTGTGAGTTGCATCATCCGTATCTCGACGAAACACACGTCCTGGAGAAATCATCTTCAGAGGACCTTTTGAAAAATCGTGTTGATCCATCGTTCGTGCCTGAACAGGTGAGGTATGCGTTCGCATGAGGATCTCCTCTGTGATGTAAAAGGTGTCTTGCATATCTCGAGCAGGATGATCCTTAGGCAGGTTCATTCTTTCAAAATTGTAAAAATCCTTTTCCACCTCAAAACCATCAACTATCTGAAAGCCCATCCCTAAGAAAATATCTTCAATTTCCTGACTTGTTTGGGTTAAGACGTGTCGATGGCCTAGAGCTACTTTTTTACCTGGCAAGGTCACATCTAGACTTTCATGTGCTAATTGCGCTTGTATTTTTTCTGCTTCAAAAATCTGGCTCGTCTCTTCAAAGGCATTCGTCAGAACATCCCGTACTTCATTCGCACGTTTTCCAATAACAGGACGCATCTCTTGTGAGAGTTCTTTCATTCCCTTTAGAACTTCTGTCAGCGTTCCTTTTTT
>DIXV01000102.1:0-2033 GCA_002436115.1 Streptococcus sp. UBA6071
TGAAAAAGCGTTATGGTTTTATCTACGTTGATCGTAACAATGATGGTTCAGGAAGTCTTGAACGGTCTAAAAAAGATTCCTACGACTGGTATAAGAAGGTTATTGCTTCTAATGGGACTAAGTTGTAGCATGTTAGCTATCAGTGGCAACAAGTTCCAGCTTAAATCAAGACAAATGCTATTTGGTAGTTGAGAATCATCATCTTAAACCAAGATGTTGGCTGTTTGCTACCATGTCCCTTGTATGAAGTAGCTTGCTGAAAAAGGGAGAGGTGGGTTCACTCCTCTCTTTTGTCTAATCTAATAACTTCGTAGAATAGTATGAGATTTCCCTTGTATTTCATCAGCATTCAGATGGCATTCTTAGTATACTATACTTAAGCCTTCTTTGGGGTCAAAAGAAAAGTTGCTTGGCTGACAGAAAAATGAAAAGCTGATGGCTACGAGCTTTTTCGGGTCAGCGGACGACTGGGACGGCTACTAGGAATCGGTTTATCGGCGTTGAAGACAATACGCTGGAATTGACGGTTTAGCAAAAGAGGTTATCTGATAACCTTTCTGCTGCACATAAGGGAACACTATAAAAAATACAAAGGAGTCACATATGACAACAGCACAATTTCCAAAAGGATTTCTCTGGGGAGGCGCTATTGCTGCCAACCAAGCAGAAGGAGCTTATAATGTTGACGGGCGTGGTCTGGTTCAAACCGATGTAACAACAGGCGGTTCTGTTAAAACGCCTCGATACACAACTTATATTGATAAAGATGGAAAACCCGGTAAGGCTCCCTCAATGGGGCATGCGGGTGCTATTCCAGAAGGTGCTAGCTTTGCTATTTTAGAAGATGAATATTATCCTAATCATGAGGGAGTGGATTTTTACCATCGTTATAAAGAAGACATTAAGCTGTTTGCTGAAATGGGGTATTCAATCTTTCGTCTCTCGATTTCATGGGCACGTATTTTTCCTAATGGGGATGATACGGAACCTAATCAAGCAGGACTTGACTTTTATCGTTCCGTTTTTGAAGAGTGTCATAAATATGGCATTGAGCCCTTGGTCTCTATTTGGCACTTCGATACTCCTTTATCACTTGAAGAACGTTTCGGTGGCTGGAAAAATCGTCAGTTGATTGATTTTTATGTGACCTATGCTGAAACCATTTTCAGAGAATATAAGGGGTTGGTCACCTATTGGCTGACCTTCAACGAAATTAATAACACGGTCATGTTCCTAGATATGTTTGGTAGTAAAGCGACAGATAAGGACTATCAAGAAGCTTATCAGCATTTACATCATCAGTTTGTCGCTTCTGCTAAGGCAGTTCAGATTGGGCATCAAATTGATCCTCAGTATAAGATTGGTAATATGATTTGTGGGATTACCTTTTATCCAGGCACCTGTGATCCGGCTGATATCTTAGCCAATCAACATAAGTGGGAGCAGGGCATTTACTACTGTGGTGATGTGCAGGCTAAGGGCAAGTACGGTAGCTATGCCAAGCGTCTCTGGAAGGAGCACGGTGTTGAACTTGACATAACAGAGGAAGACTTAGAAGACCTTCGTAAGGGGAAAGTTGACCTCTACACCTTCTCTTACTACATGTCTAATAATGTGACAACCCATCAAGGTGGTGAAACAGTTTCTGGGAACTTCTCGTTAGGAGCAAAAAACCCTTATTTGACCTATTCAGATTGGGGTTGGGCTCATGATCCTGTTGGCCTCCAATATTATCTGGAAAAAATTTACGACCGCTATGAAATCCCGCTCATGGTTGTTGAAAATGGTCTGGGAGCTTTTGACACAGTGGAAGAAGATGGCTCTATCCATGATGCTTACCGGATTGATTATCACCGAGCCCATATCAAGGCTATGTCTGATGCGATTGCAAATGGAGTAGACCTTATTGCCTATACCACTTGGGGCTGTATTGATATCGTTTCAGCAGGGACTGGTGAAATGCGTAAACGCTACGGTTTCATCTACGTGGATAAAGACGACGATGGCAAAGGAAGCTTTGATCGGACGCCGAA
>DIXV01000102.1:2188-5534 GCA_002436115.1 Streptococcus sp. UBA6071
GATTCCTTCTACTGGTACAAGAAAGTTATCGCCAGCAATGGAGCTGATTTAGATTAGCCTTAACGTTCAATTGATTGAATTTAGATCGATTGAACGTTTTCTTGCGGTTTCAACCCCAGAAGTCGTAGGCAAGCGCAATTTTTGTTATACTGGTAAAAACGAAAGAAGGGAAAGCAATGATGTTAGAAAAGATAAGTCCTGAATTACGAAGTTATCAGAGTCAAAAATTAGCACTTTATGAAAAGGAAAATCATAAAGTCAAGCCCGGTGGGATCGTCTTCACAGGAGATTCTATTATCGAATTTTTCCCCCTAAAAAAACATCTGGGCCGTGATGACCGGCTTATCAATCGTGGGATTGCAGGGACAGATACCAGCTGGCTTTTAAGGCATATTGATCGTCAAGTTTGTTCCTTGTTGCCTCGTCAGCTTTTCATTTTGATTGGAACCAATGATTTGGGGCAGGGATTTGAACGCAATGTTATCCTTGAGCGATTGTCTGAGCTTGTGGCAAAAATCAGACGAGCATCTTTTGCCCCTACGATTTACCTGATCTCTGTTCTTCCCGTTAATGAGGAGGTGGCTTATCAGGATAGGGTCAAGGTTAGGAGAAATGCTCAAATTAAAGCACTTAATCAGGAACTGATGGACATGACGGGTGTGGTATTTATTGACCTCTATCCCAGCTTACTGGATGAAAAAGGTAATCTAGCGGTAAGCTACACGACGGATGGCCTGCACTTGAGCCAAGCTGGGTATGCACAGATTGCTCAGCAGTTAAAAGCCTATTTGGACTAAGTTTGACTGGGCTTATAGTGATGTAAAAGTCTGATTTTCACAATTGGAATCGGAGATAGGCTAGAAAAGACGGATGGCTAGTTTTACCTACTAAAAAATCGCTTATCATCATATTAGTTTTCAAGAGGATTGGCTTAGTTTTTAACAGTCAATCCTCTTATAATAAAGGGGGAGGTGTTTTATGACCATAAAAATGATAGCAAGTGATATGGATGGGACTTTCTTGAACGAACGTGGTGTTTATGATCGGTCTCGTTTTGAAACAATTTTACAAGAACTGCAAAAAAGAGACATTCGGTTTGTCGCTGCCAGTGGCAATAATATGGCTAGACTCAATCTCATCTTTGATGGTCTGAGCGATCAGTTAACCTTTGTTGCCGAAAATGGTGCTCATCTGGTGGAGCAAGGTCAAACCCTGATTCGTCACAGCTTAGCTAGTTCAGACTTTCAGGAGTTTCTAGATTATTTTGGAGAGAAATTGGCACCCTATCGTGCGATTGTATCAGGCGAAAGGTCTTCTTATATCTTGAAAACAGCTACCCTTGATATCACTCCAGGCATGATTACAGCTAAGGAGAAGGAGACTTTTTTGGCTCACATTAAGCAGGTAGATGACTTCTTAGAGATTCCCGTTCAGGAAAGGATTAGTAAGATAACCATGATGCTCTTAGATGCGGACTACCAAAAGATTATGACCGAGTTTAATCAGCATTTTACAGGGAATCTTGTTGCGGTCAGCAGTGGTTATGGTGCCCTTGACTTTATCCAAGGAGGCATTCACAAGGCTTGGGGTTTGAAGGTTCTGATGAAACGTTATGGGATTGATCAAGAGGAGCTGATGACTTTTGGTGATGGGGGCAATGATATCGAAATGTTAGCTCTAACCAAACATTCTTATGCGGTGGCAAATGCATCTGAGCAAGTCAAAAAAGTTGCTCATCATCTTGCTCCTAGTCATAGGAACAATGGGGTTTTGGAGATTATTGAGTCTTATTTAAGCTAGTCGGATCTTACCCAAGTTCCTATCATAGTATCAGTTTTCAGTGATATAAGATAAGAAATCGCTTACTATTTATCTTATAATGATTAGTAAACTAAGAAAAGAGGTAAGCAACATGACAAAGCAATTTCCGGAAGGTTTCCTATGGGGTGGTGCAACAGCCGCCAACCAGTTCGAAGGTGGGTTTGATGAAGGTGGACGTGGTTTCGCCACTTCGGATACGGCTCGTGCAGTTGCGCCTGAAGAACGCAAGACCATGGGTGGCGAATTTACGACACCGATGAACCGTGAACGTTTGGATTTTGCCCTCAATGACAAGGAAGGTCGCTATCCAAAACGCTGGGGTTCTGATTTCTATCATCGTTATAAGGAAGATATTGCCCTTTATGCTGAAATGGGCTTCAAAACCTTCCGTCTCTCCATCGCCTGGCCACGGATTTTCCCTAAGGGGGATGAATTGGTGCCAAATGAAGAAGGTTTGGCTTTCTATGATAAAGTCTTTGATGAGCTCAACAAATATGGTATCGAGCCATTAGTAACCCTTTCTCACTACGAATTTCCTGTTCACTTGGTAACGGAATATGGTGGCTGGAAGAATCGGAAGGTCGTGGATTTCTTTGTCCGCTATGCCGAAACGGTCTTTAATCGCTACAAGGGTAAGGTCAAGTATTGGTTGACCTTCAATGAAATTAATATTCTTGGCATGACAGGTTATCTGTCAGGTGGTCTTTTGTTCGAAGATGGCAAGCTCCACTTGGATGAGATGTACCAAGCGGTCCACCATCAATTCATCGCTTCAGCCTTGGCAACCAAGGCAGCCCATGAGATTGACAAAAACTACCAGGTCGGCATGATGTTGGCGCGGATGGAAGCTTACCCAGCTACCTGCCACCCAGATGATATCATGAATGCTGTTCAGAAAGATCAGTCTAATCTCTTCTATTCGGATGTACAGATTCGCGGTGAATATCCACGGTACATGAACCGTTTCTTTAAAGAAAATAATATTGAAATTAAATTTGAACCAGGTGATGCAGCGATTTTGAAACAATATCCTGTTGATTTCATGAGTTTTTCTTACTACATGTCATCAGTGACCCGTCATCCCAACAATCAAACACCCGAGCAAAAAGCAACAGCGGGTAACCTGATTCTGGGAGAAGCCAATCCTTATCTGAAAGCATCTGACTGGGGCTGGCAGATTGACCCAGTCGGTCTGCGTGTGACCCTCAACAAGCTCTACGATCGCTACCAAGTACCACTCTTTATCGTCGAAAACGGTCTTGGTGCTCTGGACATAGTGGAGGAAGATGGGTCTATCCATGATAACTATCGGATTGACTACCTCAAGGTCCATGTGGAGCAGATGTACGAAGCCATTGAAGACGGAGTAGAGCTCATGGGCTATACTTGGTGGGGCTGTACGGATCTGGTTTCAGCATCTACTTCCGAAATGTCTAAGCGCTACGGCTTTGTCTATGTTGATGCGGATGATGAGGGCAATGGGACCTTTGACCGTTCTCGCAAGGATTCCTTCTTCTATTACAAG
>DIXV01000102.1:5814-6456 GCA_002436115.1 Streptococcus sp. UBA6071
GCAGCAAGCTTATCTGTCTTTAGAGGAGAGAACATGAGTAAAACCTTATATATCATGCGTCACGGTGAGACCCTTTTTAATACTCAAAAACGAGTTCAGGGCTGGTGTGATTCCCCACTGACAGCAAAAGGCATTGAACAGGCTAAGGCTGTTAAGGATTATTTTGAAAAAAAGGGAATTCTTTTTCAAGCTGCCTATGCCTCAACACAGGAACGTGCCAGTGATACGCTGTCGCTTATTACCGACACACCTTACAAGCAATTAAAAGGCATAAAAGAGATGAATTTTGGCAGTTTTGAAGCAAGAGAAGAAGAACTTTTACCTAAGTTTAGACCTGGGGCGAATTCATTTGAAGACTTACTGGTACCTTATGGTGGAGAAAGTATTGACGCAGTTGGTCAGCGGGTTAAAGCAACCATCCTTACTGTTTTGGAAAAAAGTAAGGCCGATACCACGCTAATGGTCAGTCACGGAGCTGCTATGTGGGGGTTGATACTACAGTTATCGGTCTCGTTTCCAAAAGGATTAGGTTTGTCGAATTGTGCCATCTGCAAATTAACCTATGAGGGTGGGCAATTAAGACTTGTAGCACTTATTGAACCTAGTAAGGACTTTTTAGTTCATACATTTTAGAAAGTAGGT
>DIXV01000016.1:0-3231 GCA_002436115.1 Streptococcus sp. UBA6071
CCGACGAGGGCAAGGGCAATAGCGATATAGAAGGCAGTTGAATAGTTTCCTTGGTTTGCGCTGGCTACCCGAACGGCAATCTGTGGAGCGAATAGAGCTGCGAGGGAATAACCAGAGAAGACAATTCCATAATTAACCCCTTGATGGAGAGGACCGTTATTTTCCATAACGATGGAGGGAAAGACCCCCATAACACCACCAAAGCAGATACCTAAACCAATAATACCAATGGCAAACCCGATTTGCCCTGGGATAAGTGTCAATACCAGAAGGGCCAAACTAACAACAGTAAAGATAATGTTCAAGGTTTTTGAACGACCAATTTTATCGGAGACAGCTCCCCAAATAAGACGACCACTTGAGTTTGAGATGGCGTAAAGCGACACATAAAGGGCAGCAATTGGTGCTGTTAAACCGAACATAGAGGTTCCAATATCACGTGCGTTTGAAGCAATCATGAGGCCAGAGAAAGCGCCGACGAAAAACATGGCAATAATGACATAGAAAATAGGCGTCTTTAGCATTTCACGCCAAGTCCTATTAAGCGTTCCAACCTTGCTTTCCTGACTTGGAGGAGACCAGCCCTCTGGTTTATAGTTGGCAGGGGCTTTTTGGATGAAGAAACTTGCAATCAAAACGACAAGAATATAGACGAGGCCGATGCTACGAAAAGCGTACTTGGCATTTTGAGATTGGATGAGGCTGTTAGCGATAGGAGAAGCAAAGACAGCAGCCAATCCCATACCTCCAGTGAGGATACCAGAAGCTAACCCCCGTCTGTCTGGGAAAAGTCGAATGGTATTAGATAAGGTACCAGAATAAGCAAATCCTTGTCCCAGACCAGCTATAAGGCCATAAGTCAGGTATAACATAGCTGGGCTATTCACATAGCCTGTTAGGTGAAAACCTAGAGCAAAAAGCAGTGCACCGATGGCAATACTCCATTTGCCCCACCCCTTATCAGCAAAATAGCCACCTAAAATCATAGGAATTGGAGCGATAGCAGAATTGATAGAAAAGGCTAGCATTATTTGTGGCATTGACCACCCAGTCTGTTCACCAAGGGGTGTGGCAAAAACGGGGAAAGCATAGACTGCCCCTGTACAGAGCAGGATGGCGGTCGAGGCAGTGAGGACGCGCCAGCGATTAATTGATTTTTCCATAGAAAAGTCCTTTCTAGATCGAAGTAAAATCGAACTGTGATGTGTCTCGCAACGCTACGATATCATGCTTTTCGAGAAATGTCAACGGTTACACGGCATAGAAATCACGAAAATGACTTATTCAACAAGTTAAATACCTAGTGTTAACGCCTAAACTCCTTGGTTAGTTCCTTCAACTATAATTTGTCGAAATATTCTGTGATTTCTTGGTTTTTTACTGATAACGCTTGCATTTTCAAGCGGAATAGTATATATTGGCTATGACATAAGTCCAAAAGGAGGAAACCCATGAAATTAGCAGCTATTGTAGGGACCAACTCATCCCGATCAACCAATCGTAAACTTTTACAATTCATGGCTAGGCATTTTGTAGATCAGGCAGACATTGAGGTTCTTGACATCAACGATATTCCAGCCTTTAACGAACCTAAGGACAGAAAAGCTCCTGCTAATCTAAGGAGCTTATCCGATAAGATTGTAGCAGCAGATGGTGTTATTATCTCAACACCAGAGTATAATCATACGATTCCAGCTCCTCTTAAGAGTGTTTTGGAATGGATTTCCTACACAAGCAGAAGTTTGATTAATAAGCCGACCATGATTGTCGGTGCCTCCTTGGGTGCTCTGGGCTCTTCTCGAGCACAGGCCCATCTCCGCCAAATTTTGGATGCCCCTGAACTTAAGGCACGCATTATGCCTGGAAATGAATTCTTGCTCGGTCATTCAGGTCAAGCCTTTGATGATGCAGGTGACTTAGTCTACAAGGATAAAGTCAGGGAACTTGAAGAAAATTTTGATGAGTTCTTAACCTTTGTAGAGCTAACCAATCAGTTAGTGGCTGCCCATAAATTGAACACAGATCAAAAACGCAACTTTACATGGGAAGCTACCAGTCAATAAGGAGGACTGTTCTAATGAAATGTATCGGAATTGTGGGCACAAATGCCCAAAAATCCTATAACCGCAAACTTTTGCAGTTCATGGCTAAACATTTTGCCCCAAAAGCAGAGATTGAAATCATGGAAATTGTAGATGTTCCCATGTTTGATGAAATGGATGACCAGACCAATACGACAGTTATCCAGAAATTTAATGATAAAATTACAGAAGCTGATGGTGTTATCATTGCCACACCAGAGCACAACCATTCGATTCCTTCGAGTCTCAACAGTTTGATCGAATGGCTATCTTTTACAATCCATCCTCTGGCTGGAAAGCCAGTTATGATTGTCGGTGCCTCCTATGATGTACAGGGCTCGTCACGTGCTCAGCTCCATTTGCGACAGATTTTAGATGCTCCAGGAGTTAATGCAACAGTCATGCCAGGCAGTGAGTTTCTTTTGGGGCGTGCCCATCAGGCTTTTGATGAAAATGGAGACCTGATTGATGAAGGCACTATAGACTTCTTAGATTCTTGTTTCTTTCGCTTCCTACGGTTTGCGAGTGTGGTAGATCAGCTGAATGCCCCAGAAGAAGTTGTCTTTGAGCCAGGAACTTATACGGTGACTGCTGTCGGTCATAATGGGAAACTCCCCATGTCTGTTACGCTATCTCAAGAGCGCATTGAAAAGATTGAGATTGATACTGAAGGTGAATCCTCAGGGATTGCTGATATTGTCTTCAGCCGAGTTCCAGCAGAGATTATTGAAGGGCAGACCTTAAATGTTGATGCAGTTTCAGGGGCTTCTGTTACCTCGAATGGTGTTTTGGACGGTGTTGCAAGGGCTATCAAACAAGCAGGAGCTAACCCAGATGTTCTCAGGAAAAGAGACAAAGCTCCCTCTGCTCGTGATGCAGAAGACAAGAGCTTTGAAACAGACGTTGTGGTTGTCGGCGGTGGTGGTGCTGGTCTGGCTGCAGCAGCTCGGATTCTCCAGCAAGGAAAAAGGGTTATTTTAGTAGAGAAATTTCCTGCCCTAGGAGGGAATACTGTTCGCGCAGGTGGTCCCATGAATGCCCCGGATCCGACTTGGCAGAATACCTTTGCTGCCAACCCTGGGGAAGCCAACACCCTAAAAGAATTGCAGGATACTGATGAATCTCAAGTAGCACCGGAATACCTAGAAGA
>DIXV01000016.1:3436-3699 GCA_002436115.1 Streptococcus sp. UBA6071
CCGGAATACCTAGAAGACTTTCGAGCCTTTAAGCAGGAGGTGGCAGACTACCTCAAAGATCCTACCTATCTCTTTGACTCAACCCTCCTTTACCGTATACAGACTTATTTTGGTGGCAAACGTAAGGACCTCAAAGGCAATGACATTTACGGGAATTATAATCTAGTCAAAATTTTGACCGAACATGCTTTAGATTCCGTCCGCTGGCTAGAAGATATCGGGGTTGAGTTTGACCGAGATGAGGTAACCATGCCGGTTGGTGC
>DIXV01000016.1:3955-4611 GCA_002436115.1 Streptococcus sp. UBA6071
CCGATGGGTTATGCCTTTATATCAGTCCTTGACAAGTATGTTCGAGAAATGGGAGGCACTATTTTGACAGATACTCCTGTTGAGAAACTACTTGTGGAAGAGGGGACTGTTCAAGGGGTTGTCGGTAGAGGCCGTAATGGACAAACAATCACTATTCATGCTAGTGCAGTTATCTTGGCTTCTGGTGGTTTTGGTGCTAATACCAAGATGCTCCAACAGTACAATAGCTATTGGACTGAAATTGCCGATGATATCAAGACGTCTAATTCACCAGCTATAACTGGTGATGGGATTCTTCTTGGTCAGAGTGTTGGTGCTGATGTCATTGGAATGGGATTCAGTCAGATGATGCCAGTATCGGATCCCGAAACAGGAGCTCTTTTCTCAGGTTTGCAAGTACCTCCAGCCAATTTTATCATGGTCAATAAAGAGGGGAAACGCTTTGTGGATGAGTATGGTAGCCGAGACAAGCTCGCTCAAGCTGCCATTGACAACGGAGGGCTCTTCTATCTGATTGCAGATGATAAGATTAAAGCAACTGCCTATAATACCAGTCAAGAGAAGATTGATGCTCAAGTAGCAGCAGGAACTCTCTACCGTGCTGATAGTTTGGAAGAATTGGCGGAGCAAATTGGAGTGTCTCCAGCAGTTTTTGT
>DIXV01000109.1 GCA_002436115.1 Streptococcus sp. UBA6071
CTTTCAGCCGTAAACAGCTGTACCCCTTACTTAACTGATAAGATTCGGATTCTTGCGGGTGCTTATAATCGTGCTCTTTCTGGAACACCAGAAGCTATGGATAAGAGAAAAGCTGCTTATTATTTAGCACAGGGTCCTTACAATCAAGCTTTGGGCCTCTGGTATGCAGAAGAAAAATTTTCACCAGAAGCTAAGAAAGATGTGGAAGCAAAAGTTGCTACCATGATTGAGGTCTATAAACATCGGTTAGCCAAAACAGACTGGTTAGCCCCAGCTACTCGTGAAAAAGCGATTGTTAAACTCAGTGCTATCACGTCCCATATCGGCTATCCAGAACAGCTCCCAGAGACCTATGCTAAGAAAGTGATTGATGACAAAAAGAGTCTAATTGAGAATGCTTTGGAGCTTGCAAAGATTTCTATCGCCCATGCATGGAGCAAGTGGAATCAACCAGTTGATCGTAAGGAATGGCACATGCCAGCTCACATGGTCAATGCCTACTATGACCCTCAGCAAAATCAGATTGTCTTTCCAGCTGCTATCTTACAGGCTCCTTTCTATGATCTGAAACAGTCGTCATCGGCCAACTATGGAGGAATTGGTACCGTTATTGCCCATGAGATTTCTCATGCATTTGATACCAATGGGGCTTCTTTTGATGAGCATGGAAGCCTCAAGAATTGGTGGCTGCCAGAAGATTATGAAGCCTTCCAAAACCACACGCAAAAGGTTGTTGAACAATTTGATGGTCTGGATTCCTACGGAGCTAAGGTTAATGGAAAGTTAACCGTATCAGAAAATGTAGCGGATCTCGGTGGCTTGGCAGCTGCACTTGAAGCGGCTAAGACAGAAGCTGATTTTTCAGCGAAAGACTACTTTATCAACTTTGCAAGGATTTGGCGAATGAAGGCTCGGGAAGAATACATGCAGATGTTGGCAGCAGTTGATGTTCATGCACCAGGCCATTTGCGGACCAATGTTCAAGTTGCAAACTTTTCGGAATTCTTTTCGGAATTTGGAGTAGAAGAAGGAGACGGCATGTGGCGTGACCCTGCAGAACGTGTCCTTATCTGGTAGGAAAGGAAAGTCTCTAATGAGAGGCAATGCCCTAAACTCTATCTAATATCTAAAAAACCAGTCGTTCTCTTTTCAGGAGGAGCTACTGGTTTTTTAGGTGATTGCCCTTTAGGAGTCTTCTGATGACGCTACATTTAGATAGGCAGTAGCGTACTTGGAGCACTCTTGAGGTACTAACTGGTGTTTATCAAGAAAATTGGTCATCCAAGAGGGGAGTTTTCCCGAAACCTTTAGTGTCATGAGAACCCCTTGATACTTTAGGAGGGGTTGTCCATATCGGCCGGCGACGATACTAACGTCATAATTACGAAATAGGATATCTTCTTCAAAAATTATAGCAAAATGAGGATTTTCAGTTACCTTCAAGATTGTGCGCTTATAAGAAATATGCATTTTAGGGACTAACTGTGGGTAGCGAGACTTTAATAGGGTTAACTCTTCCTTAATCTTATCGTCGTCAATCGTGTCATCAGCCAAATTATGCTTAATATAATTGTGTATGGAAACAGGATTGGATGAGAGGCGGTAGGTGATTTCATCTTCCGAGTCATCACTACAGTGTCGCTTTTTAATTTCTAAAAAAGCACGTCCTTTGTTTGTTGGTTGAAAATGGTAACTTCGTATCCTCACCTTGGCGCTAGCAAAGTGTTGGTCTATGGAATCTTTAATCATTTGGTAATCGGGAGTATCAAAGTAGACATTGCTGATGGTTGAGTAGGCAACATCATTTTTTTCCAAATAGGGTTTAAGGGTCTCTAGTAATTCGCTAAAGATGCTGTTTTTTAGTCTGTACTTGACTTCCATTCGTGATAATCCTTCCTCTATTGTTCAGGGTTAGGTAGTGTTTTTTACAAGTGTCGTTAATAAAGTAGTCCCTCTTACTCAATGGTTCCTGTTTCAACGACGATGAGCGGGAGGACAACTTTATTGTAATAACATGTCGGGCTGAGGTTCTACGGTTGTAGAGAACGCCCATACAAAGTATTCTACACCTGTAGTTTTAAAATGTCAACTAAAAAAAGTAAAAATTTATCAGTAAATGATTGAGAATTGCTAGAGGACTTGACAAAAAAAGGAAAATACTCTAAACTTATAAAAGTTAACCATTTTTATAAAATTAGGTAACAATAGAGGAGTCTTATGAAAGCAAATATGATTGCCAAAATATCCATTTTTATCGCCTTGATTGTCGTTTCAGGCTTTATATCATTTCCTATTGGTCTTCCAGTTCCTATTGTCGTTCAAAACATGATGGTGATGGCAGTTGGTTTTTTCCTTGGAAAAAAATACGGTGTCTTGACCCTTTTTATCTTTCTGTTAGGTGTTGCTCTTGGACTTCCCTTCTTATCGGGAGGGCGTGGAGGACTTGCCAATATGATAGGACCGAGTTCTGGCTACTTATTAGGTTGGTTATGTGCGCCCTTTTTTATCGGCTATCTATTAGAAAAGGTGAGGACGCTAACCTTTCGCTCTCTTTTTACGATTTTCTTCATTGCTGGTGTTCTTCTCGTTAATCTGTTTGGGGCAATTTCGATTGCTTACTTAACCCCAGACAGCAAATTAACCTTGTTAGACGGGCTAAAGGCGACAGCTGTTTTTATCCCAATTGATACCGTAAAAGCTGCGCTTCTTACACTCATATGCCTACCCTTATCAAATTTTAGAGAAGTGGGATAGAGTCAGGTTACTGTTTAGAAAAGCGAAGGCTTTTACCGTTCGTCAGCAAAGAAAGAGAAGAATAAAACGAAAGTTTCACCAGAAACTTTCGTTTTTATAGCTAACTAGAGTGTTTTGCGTTTTTTAGCCGTAGCAGCGATACTGACCTCAATATCGTTATTATAAGCTAAGACATCATTGATTAATTTGAAATCATTGGCATTAGCTTTCAGATCCAAGTCGTATTCGAGTTGGATTTTGTCCTCTTTGTTGAGGTTTTTAACAGAGGTTAGATTAGCTTCACGACAAGTTCTGGCTAAAATTCCTGACAAAATCAATTCATAGTCGGTCTCGTCATTTGGAACCGTAAAAGTTCCGTGCCGTCTCGTCATACTAACTTGGGCAAAATTTGAATTTTCATAAATCCAGAGTGTGAAGACCAAGAAAAGAGTGAAGAGGATTGCTAGAACGAGGAAGCCCATCCCTGTTGCAATACCGATAGCTGTAGCAATGAAGACAAAGAGAATCTCTTTGGCCCCACCTGCTGCAGAACGGAATCGGATGAGCCCGAAGGTTCCGGCAACTGCCACACTAGTCCCTAAGTTGCCATTGACTAAGAAGATAATCATAGCAATCAGGATAGGTAGAATAGCAAGAGTAATGATAAATTCTTTGGTATAGATGGTTTTATATTTGTAAATCTTAGCTAATAGAAGCCCTAAAATTAAGCTGGTCAATAAGGATAAGGCAAGCATTGTAGGCTTCACGTCAATGTTGCTGCTTGAAAACGTGCTACTAAAGAGTTGATCAACCAATAGATGAGGCCTCCTCTCTAACGAGTTCGGAACTGGTATTATGAGATTTCAGATAAGCATTGGTATATTTAGAGAAAGATTGAGGAAGGAGTTGGTACTTATTGAAAATTTCTTCCATCCAATCGGGTAAACTATTTCTCACTTTTACCTCCATAATCATCTTGCCTTCGTCAAGAAGGGCTTGGCCATAATGTCCAGAGGTTAAGCTAACATCGGTATGGCGATAGAGGATATTGCGGTCAAAAGTTACACGGAGCTTAGGGTCCTCAATTCCCCTCATGGAGAAACGCTTGTAGTGAATATACATCTTAGGAACAAGTTGCTCATAACGCTCACGTAAGATAGCCAATTCTTTACCGACCTTCTCGTCTGCAATGGTGTCGTCTGCTAGATTATGTTGCACATAGTTATAGACGGATTGAGGGTTAGAGGTTAGGCGATATTTGCGGCCGATTTCAACCTCTCCTTGCAACTCCTTCTTTTTGATTTCTAAGAAGACTTGACTTTGAGCAGAAGGTTGGGCATCGTAGGTTCTTACCCGAATCTTTTCACTCCCATACAGGTGGTTAATGGAGTCTTTTATCATTTGGTAGTCGGGGTTATCAAAATAAACATTTGTAATGGTTGAATGTGCAAAATTGTCCTTGATTAGATAGGCTTTAAATTCTTTTTGCAATTTTTCAAAAACACTGCGGTCTAAAATGTATTTGATCTCTTGTCTGCGAAATTCTTTCTGGATAGGTGTACTTGACATAGTGGGCTCCTTTTCTACGTTTGTCGTTTTAAAAAACGTCTTCTGCCGGTAATGAGATATAATCGGGCAGTTCTGTTCTACCTAAGGCGAGCTCTTCAAATTCCTGTAAGCGTCTATAGGACGTTCTTGGAGAAGGAATAGAGGAACGTTTTAGGCAAGTATTTCTAC
>DIXV01000096.1 GCA_002436115.1 Streptococcus sp. UBA6071
CTATTCTCAAAAGATGGTCCTCTTTTTTAGTGCCCAAACAAAAGAGAGTAGAAAGTGATGGGCATTCTTTTATCGTTTAACGTGATACTTTCTTTGTCAGAATAGGTAAAATGCGGTATAATAGACATGCTGTGCAAGTTAATTTGCAAAGACTGTCATTCGACTTGGTTAAAGCGTCATGAGAGATGGTTTAGGATTGATATGGACTGAGCCTATTATTGGCAAGTTCTGAAAGGTCAAGCCTCAATCTGAAATGGGCACTGTCATGAGAACCAAGGATCGTAGGTAAGAAAATTATAAGATTATAGAACTAAAGGAGAACTAATGAGCGACATTAAACTCATTGCACTAGGTGGTGTCCGTGAAAACGGAAAAAACCTATATATTGCAGAGATTCAAGACCAGATCTTTATTCTGGATGCAGGGTTGAAATACCCTGAAAATCATCAATTAGGAGTGGATTTGGTTATTCCAAACCTTGACTATGTGATAGATAATAAGGAGAGGGTAGCAGGTGTCTTTTTAACACACGGGCATGCGGATGCTATCGGAGCTCTTCCTTATCTACTAGCCAAGGTCAAGGTTCCTGTTTTTGGCTCAGAGTTGACCATTGAGTTGGCTAAACTGGTTGTCAAAAACCACGACACCACAAAACACTTCAAAGACTTTCATATGATCAATGCCGAAACAGAAATTGATTTTGGCGTTACAGAGGTTTCTTTCTTCAAAACAACACATTCTATTGCAGATAGTTTAGGAATTGTATTGAAAACGCCAGAAGGCAGTATTGTCTATACAGGCGATTTTAAGTTTGACCAAGCGGCATCAAAATATTACAAAACAGATTTTGCCCGTTTAGCTGAAATTGGACGTGACGGCGTTTTAGCTCTTTTAAGTGACTCTGCTAACGCAGATAATAGGGCTCAGATTGCCAGTGAACATGAAGTTGCTGATGAAGTTGTCCACGTCATTGACGACTGTGATGGTCGTGTGATTGTTGCTGCTGTTGCCAGCAACCTCTCGCGAATTCAGAAGATTTTTGATGCTGCTGATGAAACCGAACGGCGCGTAGTTTTGACAGGTTTTGACACAGAAAACATCGTTCGGACAGCTATGAAGCTTCAAAAATTGAAACTCTCTCATGAACGTTTAATTATCAAACCAAAAGATATGGCTAAGTTTGAAGATCATGAGCTTTTGATTTTGGAGACAGGACGTATCGGAGAGCCCTTGGAGGGCCTTCGTAAGATGGCTATCGGTCGTCATCGTCACGTGACGATTAAAGAGGGAGATACGGTCTTTATTGCTACAACACCAACTGTAGCAAAAGAAGCTATGGTAGCACGAGTAGAAAACATGATCTATAAGGCAGGGGGAGAAGTCAAGTCCATTACCAACAACTTGCGTGTGTCAGGTCATGCGAATGCCCGTGATTTGCAAATGATGATAAATATCCTCCAGCCAAAATTTCTTTTTCCTATTCAAGGAGAGTACCGCCAACTGGCTGCCCATGCAGAAGCAGCCCAAGAGGTCGGAGTTCTACCAGAAAACATCTTTATCGTTAAGTGTGGCGATGTCATGGCTTATGAAGAGGGACGATTTGTCCATTCAGGCAGCGTTCCAGCGAGTGATGTTCTTTTGGATGGGCATGTTATCGGTGATGTGGGGGATGTCGTCCTACGTGACCGCAAAATTCTATCAGAGGATGGGATTTTTATCGTAGCGATAACAGTCAATCGTAAGAAAAAAGTTGTCGTGGCAAAGTCTAAGGTGCATACCCGTGGGTTTGTCTATGTCAAGAAGAGTCGAGATATCTTAAGCGAAGCCGCAGACTTGGTCAACCATTCGGTTGCGAATTATCTAGCAGGTGACACATTTGAATGGTCTGAGCTTAAAGGAGTTGTCCGCGACGATCTGAGTAAGTATCTTTTTGATCAAACCAAACGGCGCCCAGCTATTTTACCTGTCATTATGGAAGTGCGTTAAAGATAAGGCAAGTCCCTTCAAAGAGGCTTGCTTTTTAGTCACTTTTTTATGGTTTCAGAATCACTTCAATTGGTTTATTACAGATTGATGTAAGGCAGTTGATATTTTTGTGACCAGCTCTCTAATATTTGCCATTGGAGGACTTATTTGCTAAAATAGGTGAAAGTCAGAGTGATGCTAAAAGTTGAAAGAATGCTGAGTGTTTAGCTAATTGTAGAGACCTAACTGTTTAGATATAGCCTTTAGAAAGGCTATATTCTCACTGAAAGTGGCGTATTTACTAATAATATTATAGGGAGAAATGGGATGCTACGTTTTTTGTCAATGCCGTTTAAACTAATGCTTAAACTCTTTTTGGGAGTAATGCGTTTTATTGTTCGAATGATTATCAGCCTAGTCCTAACCATAGGTGTTTTGGGGCTTGTTTTTTATATGCTAAATAGCTCTAGCTTTGCGGATAGTTCCCTTACTAAGAACTTTAATCAGGGCTTGGTTAGCGTCTCTCAGTATGTCAAAGATGTGTTTACAACCTCATCAATGTCGGGTAGTGTTTCTGATTTAAAGACAGATTTTGTCGAAACTTCAAGCAGTGGCTACCGTTGGGAAACGGCATCTGCTACTGTTTATATCGAATCAACTCATCCGACCTTAGTTTCTGCTTATCAAGAGGCCATTGCCAATTGGAACAATACTGGGGCATTCACGTTTACTATTGTTAATCAAGCTGAATCTGCTAATATTATCGTAACAGATTATTCAGACGGCCAGACGGATGCGGCAGGGCTAGCAGAGTCCTCGACTAATTTACTGACGGATCGCTTCGTCACTGCTACGGTCAAACTAAACACCTATTATCTTCTTGATAACCGTTATGGTTACACTTATGATAGGATTTTGCATACGGCTGAGCACGAATTAGGTCATGCTATTGGCTTAGATCATGAAGATACTCAGACCTCTGTCATGGAATCAGCCGGATCCAACACAGGCATTCAAGATCTGGATATTGCAGAAGTTCAGACGCTTTACGCCAACTAATCGGTATTTGGAAACCAGAAAGAGGGAATAAAAGGAGGGTTGGATGTGCTAAGAATCATAAAGTCTGTTAGCCTTACTTACCCTCAGCAAACCTTATTAGTCATTTTGAATTCTGCTTTTTTTATCTGGATGCAAGAGTCCTCGCGTCAGGTCATCAAAGCACTAGGACTATCAGAATCCCATCAAGATTACCTACCAGATTGGATTACAACTTTGGTCGGGAGCGGCGTTGAGAATTTTCGTTCGTTCTTAGAAGCCTCTTCGTGGGCTTGGTTAGTAGCTACCATCAGTCTCATTTTTATTTGGCGGTTTATATCCCGCCTTTTTCGCTTGCTTCTACTTGGCATCATTATTGGAGTGGCTCTCTGGCTTATCTGGCAGAACCAAGAAATCTTAAGGCAGTTAGCTTTTTAGGTTAGAGGGGTAAGCTTGTGACTGCTGTGAGAGGTGTGGTATAATGAAGGTATGATTATACTACAAGCAAATAAAATAGAGCGCAGCTTTTCTGGAGATGTGCTCTTTGATACGATTTCCCTTCAGGTGGATGAAGGTGACCGCTTGGCGCTTGTCGGTCAAAATGGTGCTGGGAAATCCACTCTCTTAAAAATCTTGGTGGGCGAAGAGGCGCCGACTTCAGGAACCATCACCCAAAAACGAGGACTGTCTGTATCTTACTTAGCTCAAGATAGCCGTTTTGTATCTTCTCGTAGCATTTATGATGAGATGCTTCACGTTTTTGATAAGTTGAGAGAGACCGAAAAGACCCTTCGAACACTGGAATTAAAGATGGCAGAAGAGTCTGGTCATGCATTTGATAGGCTCATGATGGACTATGACAAGTTGTCTGAAGAGTTTAGGCAGGGTGGTGGCTTTACATATGAAAATACCATTAGAGCCATGCTTAATGGGTTTAAGTTTGATGAGACAATGTGGGACATGAAGATTTCAGAGCTTTCTGGAGGACAGAATACCCGACTTGCCCTTGCTAAGATGCTCTTGGAGAATCCAAATCTTTTGGTCTTAGATGAACCCACCAATCACTTAGATATTGACAGCATTGAGTGGCTGGAAAATTATCTGCTTAACTACCAAGGGACTCTAATCATCGTTAGCCATGACCGCTATTTTTTAGATAAGGTGTCAACTATTACCTTGGATTTAACGCGCCATTCGTTGAATCGTTATGTCGGTAATTATTCAGCGTTTATGGCTTTAAAGGCAGAGCAAGCCTTGCAAGAAACCAAGAATTTTGAAAAGCAACAAAAAGAAATTGCTAAACTAGAGGAGTTTGTCCAGCGAAATATCGTTCGTGCATCGACAACCAAACGTGCCCAATCTCGTCGTAAGCAACTTGACAAAATGGATCGGTTAGATAAGCCGGAGACCCAAACGAAACTGGCCAATATGACCTTTCGTAGTGGTAAGACATCAGGAAATGTCGTCTTGACGGTGGCAGATGTGGCTATCGGCCATAAAGGCCAAGTACTAACACAGCCGATTAACTTAGATGTAAGAAAGCATGATGCGATTGCTATTGTAGGCCCAAATGGCATAGGGAAGTCAACCTTGCTCAAGTCTATTATGGGACAGCTTCCCTTTATTAAAGGGCAGTCACGATTTGGTGCCAATGTTGAGGCTGGTTACTATGACCAGACTCAGTCAAGCTTGATGCCAACAAATAGTGTTCTTGAAGAGATTTGGAAAGATTTCCCAAGATTACCTGAGTTGGACGTTCGAAATCGTCTAGCAGCCTTTCTTTTTTCAGGAGATGATGTTGAAAAAACGGTCAGCATGCTATCTGGTGGTGAAAAAGCGCGTCTTCTTCTGGCTAAATTATCTATGGAAAATAACAACTTTCTGATTTTGGATGAACCCACCAACCACTTGGATATTGAGAGTAAGGAAGTTCTCGAAAATGCCTTAAATGCCTTTGATGGGAGTCTGCTCTTTGTTAGTCACGATCGCTACTTTATCAATCGTGTCTCCACTAAAATCTTAGAGATTTCAGAAAGGGGCTCGACTCTTTATCTAGGAGATTACGATTATTATCTGGAGAAAAAAGCGGAGCAACTAGCAAGAGAGGCAGCTAGTCAGCCTATCCTGACAAAGACACCAGTTAGCTCATCAGATGGTCAAAGCGATTACCAAGCTCAAAAAGCTAGTCAAAAGGCACAACGTCAACTCAGTCGAAGGTTATCAGAAATAGAAGAAACGATTGCAAGCATTGAACATCGTCAGGCTGACATTAATCAAACCATGTTGACAACAAATGAGGCAGACCAACTCATGGATCTGCAAAAAGCATTAGATGAACTTGATGCGCAACAAGAGAGTTTGATGGCAGAGTGGGAAGTTCTAGTAGAGGAAATAGAGGATTAAATCAGATTTTACCAACTATCATGAGTTGTTGTCAGCAAATACTTGGAGAGGATCCTTTTGGTCTTCTCTTTTTTGGTGCTCAAAGCCATGAGAAGTGACCGAAACTCCTTTTTAAATTGCTTGTGGAAACTTGCTCTAACAAAGTATGTCACCAATGATACACCTAGCATAGAAAGTCCTAGCTGTCCTTGATCCGTTTGGGGCTTCTATTGGAGCGAAAAAAGAGTTGGATATCCAGATGAGCTTTAAAATCTTTAAGGATGTTGCCTAAATTTGGTTGGGTTAGGAGTAGTGTTTTGTCTGCTTGGTTAGCTGGTTCTGTCCGAGCAATCCCTCTACATCACAAGATTATCGCCCATTCATGAAATTCTCCACCTCCTTGTGAGGATGGAAATCACTAAACTAAAATAGGTCACCAAAAACCTGATAGGAATAATCAAAGAGCTAATATATATTCTTTATGACTAGTTATAAGGCTTCCCATTTCAAGTCTATTTTGTGAGCCTATAAGTTAGAGTTATGGCTACCCATAAATAAAATAGATTATGCAAGTGGATTTTTTGCTGGTAAGATTAGAGCAAGTGAGTTTGAAGGAGGTTATTATGGCAGATGTATTCTATCAAAAATTAGCAGCAACTCGCCACTACATTCATGAGCACCCAGAAATTTCTGAGAAAGAGTATGAAACGACAGCCTTTATTAAATCATATCTGCAAACTCTTGGTATTGAACCCTTGGATTACCCATTAAAAACGGGGGTAATTGCAGAGATTGGTTCTGGAAAACCAATTATAGCCCTTAGAGCTGATATTGATGCCTTACCAATTGTGGAAAAAACAGGGCTGGATTATGCTAGTGATAACGGAGCTATGCATGCTTGCGGTCATGATTTTCATCAGGTAAGTCTTCTTGGAGCAGCTGAGTTATTAAAGGAAAGAGAAGCCAGTTTAACAGGAACGGTCAGGCTCATTTTTCAACCAGCTGAAGAGAATTTTCAAGGTGGGTATCAGGTTATTAAAGCTGGTGGTATCAAAGATGTTTCAGCCATCATTGGTTATCACAACAACCCTCATTTGAAACCTGGGCAGCTTGGTCTACGTTCGGGGGCTATCATGGCAGGTGTTGAACACTTTAAAGTCACAGTAAGGGGAAGCAGTGGCCATGCAGCTCGTCCCGATTTGGGTATTCATACTGTACTAGCTATCACAACTATGGTGACTAATCTTCAAACTATTGTTTCACACACAATATCACCATTTGACTCAGCAGTGCTATCTGTTACTCATATTGATGTTGGGACGACTTGGAATGTTCTACCGGAAAAAGGCTATTTTGAAGGAACTATTCGAACTTTTGACCCAACAGTTCGGCAAACAGTTATGGAACGATTTACTAAGGTTGTCGAAGCAACAGCACAAGCATTTGGAGCGCAAACGACAATTGAGTGGGCTGATTCTCCAAAAGTGACGTTTAATGACCCAACCATTACACCCGTTATCGCTGAACATTCTAAACGGTTTGCTGAGGTTGTTGAAACAATGCCTTCAACTGGAGGTGAGGATTTTGCAACTTACCAAGAAAAAATCCCTGGGGTCTTCGCTTTTGTAGGCTCTAACGGTGGAGACAACCCACCTGACTGGCATCATGATGATTTTATTGTAAAGGATGAGGCACTACCAGTAGCGGTTAATTATTTTGTCGAATCTGCTGTGAGATTATTAGAGTATTATCAAAAAAACTAAAATGGAAAAGGTATTATTATGAAAAGAAAGACGAATAAAAAGACACGTTATACGATTATTGGGGCTATTGCAGTTCTTATTGTTGCAGTAGGAGTATGGGCTTGGACGTCTTATGCTAAATCGACATCTCCTTCAAGCTCCTCTGGTCAAAAGACTTCATTGACTTACGCCTTTGGAGCCAATCCTGTTTCTCTGAATCCGATTAATTCAAATGATTTATACGGTTTAAAAGCCATCAATATGATTTATTCACCGTTAGTTCGAACAAACAACGATGGCACTGTGACAGATGAGTTAGCTAAAGACATTAGCCAATCAGAAGACGGAAAAACCATTACTGTCAAATTACGTGATGATGTAAAATGGTCTGATGGTGAACATTTCACCGCTGATGATGTTGTTTTTACGTATACTCAGAAAGCCAAAAAAGAAAATGGTAAATACGAAAGCCTTTGGCTTGATAATCAGCCTGTAACTGTTGAAAAAGTTGATGACTATACTGTTGAGTTTCATTTACCAATTGCTAGTGCAGCAGCCATCAATAACATTACAAATGAAACTTATATTATCCCTGAACATGTCTACTCTGATCTTGCTGATCTTTCAGTAAATGATTTAGGTGTTTATCCTACTGTTGGGACTGGTCCATATGTTATTGAGCGTTTTACTTCTGGAGATTCACTGACGTTGAAAGCGAATGAATACTACTACGGTGGTGCTGTGAATGTTGACAAAATCAATGTGAAAATCATCGAAAATTCTGATACCTTGAAAGTTGCTCTTCAAAAAGGTGAAGTTGACCTTGCCTCTGTTGCCTCAGAATCAATTGCAGACCTTAAGGGTAGTGATGTTTCAACCAAGACCTATTCAGCTGGTAGTATTAACTATTTCGGCATTAATTCTGAAGTGGTTACGGATAAACGTGTTCGTCAAGCTATTTTCTACGCTTTAGACCGTGATGAGATTAACGCTGGCGTTTTCTCTTCTGAAAAAGATTATCAAACGGCAACAACTTTCTTGCCTTCTGATAATGTATTCTATGATAAAAACACGGAAGCTTATGCTCAAAATATCAAAAAAGCTAAAGAATTACTAGAAGAAGCGGGTGCAACTGAGTTATCCTTTGACCTGGCTTATGATTCGTCAAATACTATTTTTGCTAAGGAAGCAGCCATTATTCAAGAAAAACTAGAAGAAATTGGTATTACAGTGACCTTGGCAGGTGGTGATGGCGACACTATCCTTGCGGAACTTAAAAAGGATGGAACAACAAAATATCCTCTTTTCCTACGCTCATATAGTATGGGAAATGATCCTGATACCTATAAACGGCTGTTCCAGACTGGTGGTGCTTCAAACTACTTCAAACTTGCAAACTCTGATGTTGATAATCTTTTTGCTGAAGGTGCCACAACATTGGATGAAGATGATCGTAAAGATGTCTATGGTAATCTACAAGATGCTATTGCAGATCAAGCTGTTATTTATCCTATTTCCTCTGAAAAGGGTGTTCTGGCTATTAACAATACTGTTTCAGGAATTGAAACTAAAAACCTTTTCCCTATTTATACAATTGGAGATTGGTCAGAAGTGACAATTAGCGAATAAGATATAGATAGCTTAAATTAACCTTTTGGGGAGAGATTGGAAATCGTTGCGTGATGACTTTCGGTCATCTCCCTTTTACATTCAAGGAGAACCTATGTGGAAATACATTGCTAAGCGTTTATTGCAAGCCCTGCCCCTATTATTTATTATTTCCTTTATTGTTTTTAGCCTCATCCAATTAGCTCCTTTTGATGTCGTTGATACACTGACAACACCAAATATGACACAGGAGCAGATTGATTTTTTACGTGAAAAAAATGGGCTAAACGCTCCTTTCTTAGTCCAATATTTTAACTGGTTGACTAATATCCTACACTTTGATTTTGGGAACTCATTGATTACGCAATCAAATATTGCTAAAGATTTAGCAACCAAGATTCCAAATACCTTACTCATTGTTCTGCCAGCCTATATCATTTCACTTGCTTTAGCAAGTGTTCTTGGGCTTTGGGCAGCTGCTAACAAGAATAAATTCATTGATAAATTCGTGGATGCGATCGCTTCAATTGGTATGGGAACACCAACTTTTTGGTTTGGAATGCTTTTGATTTATGTATTTGGTTACAAGTTAAATATTCTACCGATTATTGGCATGTATTCGAGTGGTCAAAGTGGCAATATAGTAGATTTGTTGCAGCATCTTATTTTGCCGGTAGCAACACTTATCATCGCCTATTTTCCAGAATTATTACGCTATATTAGAGCAGCAGCACTTGAACAGGTTAATGAAGATTATGTCACTGTTCAACGAGCCTTTCATGCGACTAAGTCAGAAATCTTCTCACACCATGTTTTAAGAAATATTTGGATTCCTATTGTAACCCGTATCGGGCAAGCTCTACCAATGTTTGTCACTGGAGCTATCATTACGGAAAATATCTTTGGTTGGCCAGGAATCGGAACCTATTTGACATCCGCAACTAATAACTTAGACTATCCTATTATCATGGCAGTTCTCTTGATTTCGTCAGCATTAGTTATCTTAGGAAATTTATTATCTGATGTCCTTTACTCTATTGTTGACCCTCGAATTAGAAAGATAGGTGAGACGAAATGATCAAAAAGTATTGGGAAAGCATAAAAACATCAAAACTCAATCTATTTTCCTGTTCATTTTTAATACTTCTCATCCTCCTTTCTCTTGTAGCACCAGTATTTCCATGGAGTCCAACGGCGACTAATGTAACAGAAATCTGGCAAAGTCCTAGTATGGAACATTGGTTTGGAACAGACGATTTAGGAAGAGATTATTTTATACGTGTCCTCTACGGTGGTCGAGTTTCTTTAATTGTTGGTTTTTCAGCTATGGTAGCATCAACATTTATCGGAACCCTAGTTGGTGTTATTTCAGGATATTTTGGTGGTTGGATTGATAACCTGTTGATGCGGTTGGTAGAGATTCTCTCTTCCATACCTTGGTTGGTGTTGGTTATTGTTTTGAGTGTTTTTTTAAAACCTGGCTTAACAACGATTATTGTTGTTATTGGCTGTTTTTCTTGGATGAACATTTCTCGTTTGATTCGTGCGGAAACCTTGTCTGTTAAGCACCGCGACTATGTGGTTTATAGCGAATTTATTGGGGAGAAGCATTGGAAAATTATGACGCGTCATATCTTGCCCAATATTCTTCCAACACTTATCGTTGCAGCGACTAATGCTATTTCGAGTGCTATTATGACAGAATCAGCATTGTCATTCTTAGGTATGGGGATACAAGCACCTATGTCTTCTTGGGGGAGTCTTCTTCAGAATGCGCAAAGCAGCCTACAGAGGGCACCTTATATGGCTATATTACCGGGGATTTTTATCTTGATAACGATTTATTCAATCAATAATCTCAGTGAACTTTTCAAGAGACGTATCCAGAGAGAGGGTTAAGATGGCAGAAAATATTGTAAGGCTAAAATCGTTAAGGGTAGTGCATCAAGGAAAACGAGGAGAAGAGGCATCCACCCTGATAAAAGGTATTGATGTTCAAGTCCTCAAGGGTTCTGTTCTTGGTATTATTGGGGAGTCGGGTTCTGGTAAAAGCATGTCCATGAAATCGATTATGGGCATATTGCCAGATAAAGTGGTATCTGATTATGAACGGTTTGAATTTCATGGAAAACCTGTTTCTGATAAGGAAAATCTACCGATTGCTATGATTTTTCAAGACCCCATGACTTCCCTTAATCCCTTAAGAAAAATTTCTTATCATTTAGCAGAAATTATTTTTCGATATGATGATGACATCTCAGATGAAGCTGCTGAAGAGCTCGCTATTAAAGTATTAACCCAAGTTGGGATTAATCAGCCTGAAAAACGTTTAAATCAGTATCCTTTTGAACTATCTGGAGGGATGTGTCAACGTATTATGATTGCTATGGCACTATTAGCTAAGCCAGAATTGTTAATTGCTGATGAGCCGACAACAGCGCTTGATGTGACCATTCAAGCTCAGATTTTAAGCCTTTTAAAGCAATTGCAGGTAGAGACTAACTTATCTATTATTTTAGTCAGTCATGATTTTGGTGTTATTGCAGGGATGTGTGATTATGTTAGTGTCATGTACCAAGGTCTTATCGTTGAAGAGGGGACAGTAGAGGATATTTTCTACAATCCACAACATGGCTACACTAAGAAATTACTGAAAGCAGTAGACTTAGATGAGGATTCAATTCTAACTTATGATGTGAATCAAGATGATAAAACTTGGGAATTTGTGCAG
>DIXV01000018.1:0-147 GCA_002436115.1 Streptococcus sp. UBA6071
TTTTCCAAGTCTGATAAAGACCGCTGAAATTGATTACATTATTCCAACTGAAGCTTCTCTATCTGGCTTTTCAAGGCCTATAATTCTTTACCTTTATCTGCTAATTGATTCGGTAAGAGCTGTTGTGTTTCTTTAACGGCAAGTGCT
>DIXV01000018.1:427-2841 GCA_002436115.1 Streptococcus sp. UBA6071
TGTGGCAAGACACCAATTCTTTTTCTATTTATCTAAACATATCCCTAAAAGCTCAAGGAGATTGTCTCTGAACGGTTTCTCTTTAAAACTACAGACCATCATTTGGAGAGGGTCTGTAGTTTCTATATCAATTCCGTCCCAAATGTGTTTTGTTTGATTTTTCCAGCCTTCATCAATCCTCCTAATGCCTTTTTAAATTGACCTTTTGAAATCCCAAATGTCTTCTTAATCTCCTCTGGAGAAGATTTATCGTTTAGAGTCATCGTCCCTCCACTACTTTCCAAGTAAGTTAGTATCATTTGGGCGTCATTTTCCAGCATTTCAAAAGATCGGGGTTTGAGTGAAAGATTGAGCGTCCGATCGATTTCACGAAAACCAATTACACGTGCGGATAACTCCTCACCGAGTCGTGGTTCTGCATAGCGTTCGCTAGGGTGTATAAACCCTAACATATGATTATCTGGTAGATAAACAAATGTTCCAGATAATTTAAGCCGATAGACAATGGCTCGCAAAGACTGGTTTTTCATGTTATCAAAGGCAGGAGTTGCCATCTTCTCAAAGACATACGGTTCGGCAAGTATTCCCCAAATCCGACCTTTCTTATCGACATCAAGTCTGATGTAAAGCCTGTCTCCTTTTTTAGGCCAAAGTTCTTTTAGCTCAGGTAGAATATCCAGGGATACGACAATTTCTTTATCAGGGATACCGGTGTCCACAAAAACCCCTAAATCACGACGAACTTCGGTAACCACTCCCCATCCAAAACTGGTAAGAGTTGATGCAATAGCTTCAGTGGTTAAGCGAAGTCCTTGCTTTATATCTGTATAGACTAGCCCCTTGACCATCTCACCAATCTGATGGTGGCCTTCTTTTTTTGATAAAGAGAGGGTTTGCCCATCTTTTTGGACCAGATAAAAATTCTCGTTTTCATCTGTCACCATACCTGTAATGATGGTTGCAAGTAAATCGTTCATGCCTTTTCTACTTTCTATTGAGATAGGAATCGAAGTTGAAATGACGTAAAATCAATCCCAAGTCTAAATTCCTATAGAAAAAGAACAAGAGTTTAGACTAAAACCCTTGTACTTGTTTTTAGACTTCAAGTAATTCTTTTTCCTTGTTCGCCGTCATCTCATCGATGTGCTTGACAGCATTATCCGTGACTTTTTGAATCTCTTTTTCAAGATCTTTTAAGTCGTCCTCAGTAATTTCTTTTGCTTTTTCTGATTTTTTAGCTTCTTCCATAGCGTCACGACGGATGTTACGGATGGCTATTTTTGAAGTCTCACCGACTTTTTTTACATCCTTGGCTAATTCTTTACGCCTTTCTTCTGTCAAGGCTGGAATGACAAGGCGGATAACAGATCCATCTGAAGTCGGAGTAATTCCCAAATCGGAAGCATTGATCGCACGCTCGATATCTTTAATAGACCCTTTATCAAATGGTGAAATCAAAAGGACACGAGCTTCTGGGATTGAAATCCCAGCAATTTGATTAAGTGGGGTTTTTGTTCCATAATACTCAACGGTAACACGATCTAAAAGACTTGCATTAGCGCGACCAGCACGGATTTGCCCAAATTCTCTTGCTAAGGTTTGGTGGGAGTGAGACATTCTTTCTTTAGCTTTATCAACAATAGCGTTTAACATTTTACGTTTTCTCCTTATGTAGTGTTTATAAGAGGGGTGTTATTGACCAGATTTGTTTGACACTGTCGTTCCGATATGTTCACCGAGGGCAGCACGTTTAATGTTGCCCGGCTCGTTCATATTGAAGACGACAAGGTCAATGTCATTGTCCATAGACATGGTTGCCGCTGTTGAGTCCATGATTTTTAGTCCTTTATGAATGACTTCTACATGGGTCAATTCCTCAAACTTAGTGGCATCGGGATTGGTCTTAGGATCTGCATTATAGACCCCATCAACCCCATTTTTAGCCATGAGAATAGCTTCTGCTTCAATCTCAGCTGCACGCAATGCCGAGGTCGTATCTGTAGAAAAATACGGGGAACCTGTCCCAGCCGCAAAAATAACAATGCGGTTTTTTTCTAGGTGGCGTAGGGCACGACCCCGAACATAAGGTTCGGCAACTTGTTGCATGGTAATGGCTGTCTGCACACGTGTATCCACGCCATACTTTTGCAAGGCATCAGCCATAACCAGAGAATTCATTACAGTACCAATCATTCCCGTATAGTCTGCTGGCACACGATCCATACCAGCAGCGGCGGCAGGTTCTCCTCGCCAGAGATTTCCGCCACCAATAACCAAGGCAATTTGAATGCCGGAATGGTGAACTTCCGCAATCTCTTGTGCAATTTCTTTAACAGTTGGAATATCAATTCCAATCCCCATCTTACCTGCAAGGGCCTCGCCAGACAATTTGATTAAAATACGATGATACTTCA
>DIXV01000040.1:0-219 GCA_002436115.1 Streptococcus sp. UBA6071
ATTCTTTTCCTGACCGCCTCCGGTCAATAGCGGAGCGATTTTCTTACCTTTTTTCTTATAGAGAAAACCAATGCCACGAACAGAGTGGAATTTATGTCCTGAAAACGTCGCAAAATCCACACGCTCACATAGATAGTCTGTCAAAGGGAGTTTCCCTACAGCCTGAACCGCATCCACGTGAAAAGAAACCGTGGGTCTATCTACCAAGAGCTCAGAAAT
>DIXV01000040.1:417-626 GCA_002436115.1 Streptococcus sp. UBA6071
GCTTGGATAGGTTGGACGGTTCCAATCTCGTTATTAACAGCCATGACTGATACCACAATGGTATCTGACCGAAGAAGCTTTGCTAATGCTTCTACATCAACAAAGCCTTTCTTATCAACAGGAGCATAATCAACAGCAAAACCTTGTTCAGCCAACCATGCGGCCGACTCTTTAACTGCTGGATGCTCAATAGCAGAAACAATAATGTG
>DIXV01000040.1:809-4365 GCA_002436115.1 Streptococcus sp. UBA6071
TTGCCATAAGATTTTTTTTCAAAAGCTAAGCCTTTAAGTGCCCAATTATCACCTTCTGTTCCTCCAGATGTGAAGTAAATCTCTTCGGAATCTTTATCTAGTAATTCTGCGATTTGCTTGCGAGAAGCCTCTAATATTCTGTTTGCTTGACTTCCCAAACGATGTAGGGAGCTAGGATTTCCTACAATCCTCTCTGACACTTCCCTATAAGTATGTAAGACTTCAGGATAGGGGAAGGTGGTTGCACTGTTATCCAAATAGATCATCTTCTTTTCCTTTACCAAGAATTTCTCCTATTATACCACAGAACCTTAATTTTGGCTGATGATAATCGTCAGGTGAATTAACAAGGGAACCATACCGAAAAAGGTAATAAGAATCGGAGGAAGAAAGGTGCTGAACCGTCTCCTTGGTGCTACGAGAAGAACCAAGGGCAAGAAGGGAAGGAAGTACCGTTGCTGAACACCATCGATCCTATTTTGACCAATCTCTGAAAACTGTAAATAGAGAATGACAAAAATAGTCAGAAAGATTCCCAAATACAGTAAGATGCTACCTTTTTTATAGTAGGAAAGCCAAGGGTTTTTACTGAGGTATTTTTTGATATTGGGTGCCTGAACAAGAACAGAGAGACCAAGGGCGATGAAGTAAAGACACCGCAAAAAAATCGGAATGCTATATGACATATCATTGCTATACCCTATCTGAATAGATACATATTTATAACTCAGAAGGGTTCGTCCAAAGGTTGCAATAAAGTCTATGGGATGGGAAACGATATGCGACAACTGTTCACTAGTGGAAACATGACGTCCAAAATACGCACCTGTGTTGACATCTTTTACCAACAGTATCCAGATTAGAGACGTAAATAAGCTAATCCCTAAAACACTGAGTAAGATGCTCTTTTCACTCCATCTCAAGACTTTACGACTCCAGAGAAAAGCCATCACCCCAATATACACTGCTAAAAGGAAAAAAGTTGGTACTTTCATCATGGACATGACGAGGGTAATCCCTCCATAAAGAGAAAGGTCACGCCAATTTATTTTTTCTTGCTTGAGTCCTTTATAAAAAATTCTCAGAGAGTAAATAATAAAGAGCCAAGCAAACATTGTTGACAACATGTCTGCTGTGATAGCAGTCATTGCTCCTATAGTTGACGGATGCATGGCTAGTATTCCCATGGTTAGTTTTCCAAAGGGAGCTAGACGAAGAATGACGATTAAAAGACTAAACGCTGTGATGAAGCCTACGATTTTCATCAAAAGATATTCTGTTTTTGGAGGTAGTTTTAAGCTCTTGTTAAGCCACGCCACCACACTATAAGGCAAGTAGGTTATAGGAGTATAGGGGACGGACTTCGTGTTAGCCACAAAACGTGTTTCATCACTATATTCGAATTCTGGGCCATAGTTCCACCATCCTCTTAAAATTGCTTGCTCTTTAGCAATCCCTTGAGCTCTCCAATATTCAAAAAAATCATTTTGACTCTCTGAAACTTGTCCACCCATCATTGCCATATTGCCGTTATCACTAACGATGATATCTCCATTTACAATCTGAATTGAACGAAAATAATGCATTTGCTTATCCATCCAACTCCAGGGCACTTTATTCAAGATAGATAAACTCCCCAATAATAATATCATCCCTAACATAATAGAAATCAAAAAGGTAAGCAAATTGTCTTCTGTATCAAAAAGACGTTTTCCTAAGTTCAACATATCGAAATTTCTCCAACTTTCTTATTAGTAATCTGTTTCATTAAATACCTATCTCCATTATAGCTTTAAAATGGAGTATTGACAATAGGCGAGGTAAAATGGCATTTCTTCTTTTGCAACGAAGAAGCCTGCTCGTCTGTCCTAAAGATAATGAGGCAGGCGGGAATCCTCGTTCATCTAGGACAGAAATTTTCGGATACTGGATAAACTGTCTTCAAAGGTCTCCTCTGTTAGACGTGATATGGTCTTCAGGGTTCTCTGAACTTTTTTTCCATAAGCTTTTGTTAATAGGCGATTATCTAAAAGGATAACAGCCGATGTTTGCATCTGGTTTCGTCTAGTTCGACCAATAGCCTGCTGGATTTTGAGGATGGTCAGTGGAAGCTGATAATCGTAAAAAGGATTTTTTCCTTCCTCTTTTAATCTCTTATTAACCTTCTGAATAAACTTATCCTCTGGATTATCGAAAGGAAGGCGTGTAAGAACAAGAAGCACCTTTGAGGGGTTTGCAAGGTCAACCCCCTCCCAGAATGAACCAGACCCAAGCAGAATCTGTCTTTCTCCACGTTCAAATCGTCTCTTTAGATGGCTAGCAGTGCCATTTTGCCCCTGGGCCAAGTGAGTAATCCCTGCTGACGTTAAACCTTCTGATACCTGACGAAGAACCTTGTTAGCAGTAAACAAAATAAGCAAGGGTTGGTTCAATTCCACTAAATCCAAAATTTTCTCTGTCAGAAAAGCCACATAGGCTGCTTCGGATAAGGAAGTAATAGCTGGCAGATCGGTCGGTAACCAGATGCCTTGATTAGCATCTGTCATCTGAGGCAAGAGGTCAAATGTTACCTGTTCGGGGTTGAAGCCCAAAAGCTGAGGTAAATCTACTCGCTTGCTAATGGTCAAGCTGGCACTAATACAGAAAACCTTACTTGTCGTTGGTAAGAGATGTGCAAAATTAAGAAATTTTAAGCTGGCAGCATGAAGGCAGGGCTCAAGGCGGTCTTCTTGCTCCTCATTCGTCAGCCAAAATTCCTCATAATCCTCTTCAAACAAGGTATCTAATTGAGGGAGGAAGCCTTTTTCCAGTTCTTTTAAGTCCTGCTGAATCGCTTGAACCTGGTTTTGAGTCAGGGAAATCGGAGCCTGACCTGCTTGTTCAGATAAGGCTGTTAAGTTGAATTGGAGATTTTCTAAAATCCTTTTTGTCAGCAAGGTATTGGACTGACTATACTTGCTCTGCACTTCTGTGCGTAAGGCTTCTACTTCCTTGACACGTCGAGAAAGGTTTTCTAGATTCAAAAAGAGCTTTTGCGCCTCATCAATAACCAGAATACTCCCCTCCAAGAAAGAAGGGTCATCTTCTATCCGAGTCAATAGGTAGGCTTGATTGGTGACAATAACTTGACTAACTTGGGATTTCCGATAACTTTTTAGCCAAAAATCAGCGTCATAAAACAGGCTAGATTTAGCAACCTGTCCATTATGGCGGAGCTCATTAAAATACGTCAGGTTGATTTGCTTTTGATTGAGTTCCTCCAAATCCCCCGTAGTCGTCTCTGTTAGCCAAACCAAAATCTGCATCTTATGACGATTAACCAAACGGTTCTCATCGTTACGCGACAAGGTTTCCCAGAAGGTATCCAACTTTATATAATTATCGCATCCTTTGAGGCTATGAAAATTAATGTGGGTCAAATCAGAGATATGCCGACCCTCTGATTGCATGATTTGATTTTGCAAAATCTTGGTCGGAGGAGCAATAATCAGCCGTCGACCCTGTCCATTTGCCAAGAGAGATAAGAGGTAACCATAGGTCTTTCCAATCCCCGCCG
>DIXV01000040.1:4529-9208 GCA_002436115.1 Streptococcus sp. UBA6071
GCCCGCCTGAGCCTGAATAAAATTAACCTTATCATCTTCTAGGTGCTGTTGCACCAAGGCTGCAAATGCAGCTTGTTGCTCCCGTTCGTCTAATCCTAGAAGAGCCAAATTATGACCAAAGTCCTTGGATAATTTGTAACTGTCCTTGTACATACATACAGGTACGAGCACCAAATCCATTACCTTCTCATAATCTAGTAGAGGGTGATCTGGCATCTGTTCGTAAATCTCTCTCACGACCTGACCTGTCTCATAGATGAGATGGTCGGACAAGTCTAAAATTCTCTTTAGGGTTATTTTAGGGAGGTTTATCATTTTTTCTTGCAACTTTAAAAAAAGCTCTGCCGTGGCTCTGGCATCCGCCAGAGCAGTGTGCGCCTCTTCTAAATTCAAGTTCAGCTTAGTCGCCAAATAACCCAAATTATGTCTGTCAAGCGTTGGGTAAAAAACTTGGGCCAATTCTACGGTGTCTACCAGAGGTATCTTTAATTCATAGCCTTCAAAAAAGAGAACCTCTGCCAAAAGATTGGCATCGAAACGGACATTGTGGGCGACAAAAATAGCATCTTCCAGAAGTTCATAAATCTTAGGTGCCACTTGTGAAAATTCTGGTGCTTTGGCTAATTGTTCATCCGTAATGCCCGTTAATTCTTGGATCTTGGGGCTCAACTGTTCATGTGGGTTAACATCTGTTTCATAGCTTTCTAATAACTGGCCATCTTTTACCAAGACAATTCCCACTTGAATAATCTTAGCATCTGTTCCAGTTGAAGTCGCTTCCAAATCCACAACAGCGTATTTTTTTGAGTGAAGTCTCGAAATCATATCCTCTTGATTATAGCATATTCTAGCCTAAGGAGAAAGTTATTTCCCAGCTTTTCAGCTTCTTTTACCTGTTGTCCTGTCAAAAAATTTGCCCCATCATAAGCCTGTGTGACTCGCTTAGCCTCATAACAGTCTCCAAAGGGACAGCCCCTAAACTTTTTGAGCCTGTTGTAAGCTTTCTTATTGAACCGTCAACACACATCTGCTATTGATTTATGAGTGTAGTCTAGGCTAATTCCTAATGAGGCATCAAAAGAGCGAGCTAAAAAAGAAAACAAGCTCTACAGCGATTCTTTCAGAATCGTCGAAAACCTGACTTTCTAAAATCTATAGCTTTTAGAAACAAAAACTGGACAGCAATCTGAACCCCTTAGGTCATCTTGCTATCCAGTAATGATGGAGCCGGTGGGAGTCGAACCCACGTCCAAACACCTGCCAATCTATTCGTCTACAACCATAGGCCTTGTCTTTATTTAACTAAATCCCGACACAAGGCTCAAACCCAGATTTAGCGAGTTTCGCAATCTTACTAATCAAGGTGAAACAAACTTAATTAGCCAGCTTACTTCATTAGGACCTCAGGCTGCCGTAAGCAAACGGCCTTTGGTCACGCGAGCAGGTGTTTAAGCTGCTACAGCGTAAGTTGTGTTATTTTTTGCAGTTATATTTAACTGAGCGTTAACGTTGCCAAACGAGTTGCAGAATAAACCTCATAATGCCTGTCGAATCCGTAACGACCCCTCATTATGATATCTTTATTCTACCAAAAAAATACTTGAGTTTCAATGTTTTACTTTTAAAGAATAAATGAGCATGGTATAATAGGGTTATGTATAAATTTTGGCAAAAAACCTTTAAGGTTATGGGTGTTATCGCCTTGATCGCTTCTTTTTTTCTTGTTATCTGGCTCTATAAGATTGGCATTTTAAATGATAAAAACCAGATGACAGAGCTTGCTAGAAGTAATCCTCTCACTGCTCCTCTTCTCTTTACGTTGATTCAAATAATACAGGTTGTCTTTCCCATTATTCCTGGTGGTGTGACAACAGTTGTTGGTTTCTTAGTATTTGACCCCATCACAGCCCTTCTTACTAATTCCCTTGGTATTATCATCGGTTCCCTCATTCTTTTTTACTTGTCCCGTACTTATGGTAAGAAGTTTTGTCTTCTTTTTATGTCCAAGGAAACCTTTCACAAGTATGAGAAGAAAATTGACAATAAACGTGGCTTTGATGTTTTTTTTATTCTTTGTATGATTTCCCCTATGGCACCTGCTGATATTGTTGTGATGATTGCAGGTTTAACCAGTATGTCTTATCGGAAATTTATGCTCATCATTTTCCTTTGCCGACCGATTTCCGTCTTTACCTATAGTTACTTATGGATCTATGGAGGAAAATGGGCTAAGCAGATATTGGGATGACTACCTAAAAATGAGACTGAGATGCAGTCACTCTCAGGTTCTAGTGAAGAGTATTCTTTTTTAATCAGACAACAGATTAAGTGGATACCAATCGTAATACCTACCGTATGTGCAGTGGATTGTTATTTCATTTCCCCATCGTCTCCTCACTAATTCTTCTAGCTCCTTCTACAATAAACTACTTCCTACGCCTCAAACGTCAGTAATGATAAGATTTGGAACTCTTCTTTAAATGCTTGCTTCAGTGTCTAATCAACTCATATCAATTAATTGCCTGCTTCTTTTCAGTCTAAGCTATGAAGAAGAGGCTTACCTATTCAAAAAGCTCTATAATCTCTACCATAGTTTTTCCAACTACAGAAATTATAGAGCTTTTATGCTGTTATTTTTTAACAACTTTATACATGTCAATCATTTCATTTGCAAGATCTTTTACAGCAATTGAGGTCATCAAGTGATCTTGAGCATGGACCATCAATAATGATAGGATTATCCCTTTACCGCCAGCCTCCTTTTGAAGAAGATCTGTTTGGACATGATGTGCTTCATTTAGGGCGTCACTAGCATCTGAAATTGCTTTTTCTGCATCTTCAAATTTACCTTTTTTAGCCATTTGAATAGCTTCCATAGAAAGCGATTTCGCATTTCCAGCATGTAATATGATAGGCATTATAATTTCCATTGCTAACTCTTCATTCATTCGTTTTCCTCCAATGTTTTGAGAGCATCCCCTAAAACTTTCTCGCCATTCATCATACCATAAGCTTGCATATCCATCACACGTACTGGAATTGTGCCGTCAACTAGCTTTATCATTTTCTGTTCCAAGAAACGAACCTGTGGACCTAATAATAAGATGTCTGCCTCTTTATGAGCCAGTTTAGCATCTGTTTCACCGACAGCCCATATTCTAGCATCAATACCTTGTTTTTCCGCTGACAATTGCATTTTTTGCACCAACATACTTGTAGACATACCTGCTGCGCAGACCAATAATATATTTTTCATTTTTATACCTCTGACTCTATTAAGATGTTTAATTTAAACAGTTTCATTCATTTCATTAACTAATTTTTTGTCGTATAAGTGAACAAATGGATACCAAATAATTACTGATGCTAGGCAACAGATAAGCGCTGTAAGTAAAGCACCTATTGAACCACCTGAAGATGTAAAGGCACCTATTCCAATCGGACTAGTCCATGGAATAGCAGCATATAAATGACCTGCAAATCCAATTGATGTTAAAAAATAAGCAATTGTTCCTGAAACCATTGGTGCTAGAAAGAATGGGATTAATAGAAACGGGTTATAGACAAGTGGAACACCAAAGATAATTGGTTCGTTGATATTAAAGAATCCTGGAATAATTGACGTTCGACCTATAACTTTAAGTTGAGGTGCCTTGGCTAGAAAAGCCAGAACAAACACGAGTCCAAGCGTTCCACCACTTCCTCCAATCCAAACATAAGAGTTAAGGAACTCACCAGCGATAACATTTGTAGCTTGCTGACCACTTGCAATCGCCTCGGCATTTTCAGTCATATTAACAAGAAGCAATGGTGAGATAATGTTACTTACAATAGCTGAACCATGGATACCAACTGCCCAAAGTGCAATTGTTACTACGATAACAACCATGAGTCCTAACCATGAGCTCATCATTTGAGATAAGAAGGCAAATGGAGCTGATAGGATTAAGTGAATATCTGTGTTAAAAAATACTAAGATACCCTGGAAAAAAATAATAACAATCGAAACAAAGAAGGCTGGGATTAGCGCCGCAAATGAACGAGATACTCCTGGTGGAACCATATCGGGCATTTTTATAGTAATATTTTTTGAAATACAGAAGCGATAAATCTCTGTTGTTAGTGTCGCAACAAGAATACCAACGAATACCCCTGAACCACCAATACGCTGGATGCCTCCATGTTGAAAGGCAATTCCGCTAGCGACATTAGCAACGCCATCAACAATGTCATTGACCGCAACATAATTACCTTTTGTAATTGTTAGTTGCACCAATGTAATTAAGAAACCAAATAGAGCTAAGAAAGCACCATTTAATGGATCCAAATCAGGAACATTATCTTGTTGATATTCTTTTGTTAGATAATATGCAACTGACATGGCAAAGTAAAGAGCAATTGCTCCTAAAGACATTGACGTAACAGCACTAGTCAATCCTGAAAAACGGAACACGGTATTTTCAAAAAATGTTTGTGTTTGTGGAAAAGATGTTGGAATACTATTTAAAATTAAAAACATTGAACCAACAATTGTAAATGGGACAGATGCCATACCGGCATTCATAATAGCTTTAATATATTTAGTATTAGCTACTTTTGTCATTGGGTTCATCAGTGTTTTTTCTAAAAAACCAAAAATATTATTCATAATAATTACCTTCTAATTGTTTTATTTTTTT
>DIXV01000040.1:9401-12356 GCA_002436115.1 Streptococcus sp. UBA6071
TTGATATAGGATCAATTTCTAAAGAAATTTGATTCATTCTATTGAGGAAAAAGAGGGAAATGAGACTATTTGTCACAAATATTACTGTGAGAATCACCTGATTGTTCACACCATCTTTTACAAATGGATAGTACTGACTTAGGTCAACGAAAACTAACCCGATGAGAAAGAGGGACCAAATTATATTTGTCTTAAAAAATAGAGGAAGAATTCTTGGTTCCAAGTCTGGATTTTCTTGGATGGCAAACAACTCTAAGAAGACACGTAGTAAGAACAGTTGCACTAAGATAACAAGTCCACTTAGTATATAGTTGTGGGTCACACTCATTAGAGTTGCTAACCAAAATACATTCGAGAAGAACACCAACATACTATAGTAACGAATATAAATATATCTCGTAAACTTCATTGTACGTT
This sequence comes from Streptococcus sp. UBA6071, assembly GCA_002436115.1. Taxonomy (GTDB): domain Bacteria; phylum Bacillota; class Bacilli; order Lactobacillales; family Streptococcaceae; genus Streptococcus. The sequence continues at coordinate 9,819 of DIXV01000040.1, forward strand.
TAAATGCTTGATCGTGTTTTTTTCTATCGAACTTTGGCATTACTATCACCCCTTATTTTAATATCTCACCATTAGTTTCAATAACTTTTTTATACCAATGATAAGATGCCTTCTTAATTCTTTTCAAATCATTATCATGATCAATATAGATGAAGCCATACTGTTTCTTGTAACCATTTAGCCAAGATAGTAAATCTGTAAATGACCACATAAAGTAACCTTGTAAATTGATGCCATCATCTATCGCTTTCTGACAAGCCTTCAAATGTGCCTCAACATAATCAATACGACCTTGATCATTGACAAGACCATTGTCATCTAATTGGTCAACTGCTCCTAAACCATTTTCAGTAATATAGATCTTAATGTCACCAAACCTCTCTCGGATTCTTGACATACCAATATACAAACCATTCGGATGAATTCCCCAATCCCAGTCCGTATATTCTAATTGATTGTTTCTAACAGATTTCCATCGTCCTACTTCCCCATTTTCTTGTTGCGAACCTTTTTTGCCAGAAGTGTTCATGCCATTAAAGCCGACACCTTCTTTGTTTTCAGCAAACATTGCTGTTGTGTAATAATTAATACCAATAAAATCATTGAGTTTAGCAGCTCGTTTTAAGATATCAAGCTCTTCTTGAATTGTCACCTCAAAACCATTGTCACGATGATACATGTCATAAGTTTCTTTCGGATATTTTCCTTTAAGAACTGGATCATAGTACCATCTAAAATGTTGCCCCTCAGCAATATCAGCTGCTTTAATATCAGATGGGGCATCTGTTTGTGCTAAAGAGGGATTAAGAACATGGGTAATCCCAATCTCACCTTCAACAATTGATTTATTTGAAACCTGTTCCTTGTATAATAGAACTGTTTTGGCATGAGCAAGAAAAACATTATGTGCAACGTTAAGTGCCCTTAATTCATCCTTAACTCCGGGTGGATGCAAGGCGGTCTTATAGCCCAGTTCAACAAAAACAATCATTTCATTAAACGTTATCCAATGTTTTACCCTATCGCCTAGAACATCAAACATTGTTTTTGCATACTTCTCAAAATGATTAATAGTCTCCTTGTTTTCCCATCCCCCTTCTTGAGCTAGCCATAAAGGTAAGTCCCAGTGATAAAGCGTTACAAAAGGAATAATATCATGAACAATAAGTTCATTAACCAAGTTACTATAGAATTCAAGTCCTTTGTCATTGACCTTGCCGCTATTATCTGGAAAAATACGTGACCAAGAGATGGAAAATCGATAACTTTTTAATCCTTGCTCTGCCATCAAAGCAATGTCCTCTTTATAACGATGATAGTGATCAACAGCCACATCCCCATTTGTCCCTTTAAAGGTCATCCCTGGAATATGAGCATATTCATCCCAAATTGATGGTCCTTTTCCATCTTTATCAAAAGCACCTTCTACTTGATAGGATGCACTAGCAGCACCCCACAAAAAAGATTTTTTAAACATAATACTCCTTTTCTGTTTTTGTATCCGTTTTCTAAACCAATTATACATTACTTCTTATTGTATTGTCAATCTTTTTTATTATTTTTTATTACTTTTTATTGAATATTGATTTAAAGCTACTGAAATAAGACTTTTCCTCTATAAAATTACTTAATCTTTTTAAGTAAATTCACAAAAAACTATTTTCTATCACTCCTATGAAACTTAGGAAAAACAACTGAACCACTAACCTATAATAGAATAAGTTTATTCGCTATGAATTTATGAATACAGTTAAAAGCTTGTTTTCGTCTGAGTAAACAGATACTACCTGAAAGTTCTACTAGGCAGCTGGTCCTCTCCTTCTTTACGCTTATTTTAGCTTGCTCTTTCTCAATACCTGAAAGATGTATATAAATTGTTTTTGTGTTAGAATTATTAGTAGGTATGTTCGATTTAAACTGATTTAGAATAAGTTACGCTATTCTTTTCCTTTAAATTCACCACTAAGTTTGTTAGGAATCTTAGCATAATAACCGTATTGAAATTCCTCAAAATCCTAATAGAGTATATTATTCAAAAAAATCTACTGATCTCATAGAAAAACCAGTAGATTAAACGAACACACCTCTCCTTCTACGCCTATTTTATAAATCGAGATATCATCTGACCGAACAAACAGAAAGGGATACCATTATGTTAGCATCAGAACGCATCGAAGAAATTGAACAGCTTATTTTTAAAAATGGAAAAGTATTAGTCAAGGATTTAGTTAAGCGTTACCAAGTAACGCCTGATCTCATTCGTAAAGATTTACAAAAATTGCAAAAAAAGGGGAATATTAAGAAAGTTCGTGGTGGTGCAATCCTTAACAAAGAGACATCAATTCCAGCTTCTTTCGAAAATAGGTGTCAAACATCTGTATCTGAGAAAAAAGACATTGCGTCAATTGCTATACAACACATTAAAGAGTATGACACTGTCTTTATTGATAATTCATCTGTTGGGTATTACATTGCAAAGTATATTATACACCATATTGATTTTCCTATTACCATTGTGACAAATATGTTTGAAACCGC
>DIXV01000040.1:12510-13164 GCA_002436115.1 Streptococcus sp. UBA6071
TGTTTGAAACCGCAAATATATTAAGAGGTAAACAAAATATTCAGCTGATATTAATTGGAGGGACCTATGATCCTTATTTAGGCTGTTGCATGGATTACCTGAGTCAACAACAAATTAAACAGTTTGTATTTGACGTTGCATTTGTTGGTGCTGCCAGCATAGATTTTGACAATCAATCATTAACTATCTTTAATATTGAAGAAGGGCATATGAAAAATGCAATTATTCAACAATCTAAAAAAACATATGTTGTTATGTCCTCAGATCATTTTTCATATGAAGGACGTTTCCTTTTTTCAAAAATCTCAAATATAGATGCGATTATCACTGATAAAAAAATACAAAATAATGTAAAAAAAGCAATCAAAGATGCAAATGTTGGCCTACTATTCTAATCACTTATTACTGAACAGCACAGCGTAGTTAAAACATCTCTCTTTAGCGATGTCCTTATGCTCTTTACATCATGTCGAAACCACTAATTCATCAAATCACTTTCGCTAAAAGTAAGTTGATGGATTTTTTTGTTTCCATGAAATTCAGCTAATATACACTTTTGATCTCTTTATCATTTGTAGCATTTGATCAACAATCCTTATTTACACCTTATCTTTGTAGAGTTTCTTTTCCCCTTCACACAAGATAGTGAAGCAA
>DIXV01000040.1:13290-16291 GCA_002436115.1 Streptococcus sp. UBA6071
TTCCCCTTCACACAAGGTAGTGAAGCATAAAAAAACTTATCTAATTAATATATAGCTAGATAAGCCTCACTTCATTTTCTCTATTCTTATCAAACAATCCCCTTGTGTTTCTATCTTACCTTTTATTCCTTAGAAGTCACTACTCTTTCACTTTAACCACGATATCCAATAGACCTATTAATCGTTTAAAAAGGAAGTTCAGACAAAGGTAATAGCTAGACTCAGTTTTACTTACTTGGCTCACAAAATTGATAGCTGAAAAGATCCTTATAGCTTGTTTTTAGCAACTACTCAAAATACAGATACAAAAAGAAAAGACAAACAAACTCAATAATAATGAGTTGTTTGTCCCAAGCTCAACTTAACCGAATAGATTGCTAAAGAAATTAACGATAGCATTCCAGATTCCTACGAAAAAGGCAGCAATGCTAGAAAATATACCTTTGCTGGATTCAACGATGCCTGAAGCGTCAAAATCCAAGTTGATGCCACTGAAGGTGTCTTCTGCTTTGGCAACAATGGAATCCTTAAGCGAACTAAGTGTTTCCTTAAAACCATCGCTGTCAATCACGCTGCTATTGGCTAAGTTCAAAGCAAACTGGACAATCAATGTGATTTGATTGCTCGTCATGCTAGGTGTCAAGCCATAGTTATTTAGCGTTTCTTCAACAATTTTGCGGACATCTTCTTCTGTTATACCAGAACCCGCATCTGCTACAGCCGTCTTAATATCAGTCAGAGCAACATTGAGCTTATCGGCATCATAGCCTTCTTTGCCTTGATTTTCTTCATTAATATCAGCAAGAACAGTCAACTCCTCTTGAGCCAATTCTTTACTTTCTTTGGAGACGTTGGCACCATTTTGCTCTAAAGAGTAATAGATCCCTGCCAAAGCAGACTCTCCTGTCACCATAATTGGTGAGGCTACGGTTATCTCTGCATGCTCAATACCAAGTGTGACAGCTGCATTGCGATACATATCCTCCGTTACCTTCGTAATATTTTCAGGAGTAACGATTGTAACGCTCAGGGTTTCAGAAGCCCCTAATTTTTTGATACGGACGGACGAGTATAATTGCAAAGCTGAACCGTCTACATTCATGATACTTGAGTAGGCGGCAGTTGTGAGGGTTTTGACATTCGTATCTTTTGCACTATCGTAGCTTAAAAGCCCCAAAGTTGTCGTCCTCTGCTCTTCCGATAAGGAATACCCCAACACATAATCCGGTTGCACATAGGCCTCATCAATAACTGTTTGAACTTCTTGTGCTTCGATTTGATTTGTCCCTAAACTAAAGAAGGTACCTAAAAGAACAACAAGTCCCACCACTAATTTCTTAATCATCATCATAAAATCCTCTCTTTTTTAGATGTATCCAAAACCTCTTTTTAAATCTTCTCCATTATACCATTCTTCTCCACAAACTGTTCAAAAAAAATGTAAGGCCCTCTTGAAGGTGGTCAAGAGGGCCAAAAATAGCCTTCTCCAGATATCTCCTCACTTTGCTTAATTCGTTTTTCTCAGGCAGTACCCCTTAATTTCCTTTTGCCTCGTTATTCCTCCCATTTTATGGTAAACTAAAGAGAGTTTGATAAAGGAGTTTATAATGAAATACCCTCAGTTACTTAATCGTTTTTTAACCTATGTCAAGGTGGACACCCGTTCTAATGAAAACTCTAAAACACAGCCATCCACACAATCTCAAGTAGATTTTGCTCACAACGTTCTTCTCCCTGAGATGAAACGAATTGGCTTGGTAGATGTGCGTTATTTGCCTAATGGCTTTTCAATCGGTAGTCTTCCTGCTAACGACCCAAGTTTGACACGTAAAATCGGCTTCATTGCCCATATTGACACTGCTGATTTTAACGCAGAAAATATCCAACCACAGCTTGTAAAAGATTATGACGGCAGTATTATCCCTCTGGGGACCTCTGGCTATACACTAAATGAAAAAGACTTTCCTCAGTTGGCCAACTATAAGGGACAAACCTTAATTACCACTGACGGAACCACCCTTTTAGGCGCTGATGATAAGTCAGGTATCGCTGAAATTATGACCGCTATTGACTTTCTAAAGACGCATCCTGACCTTAAACATTGTGATATTCGAGTTGCCTTTGGACCGGATGAAGAGATTGGCACTGGAGCTGACGCATTTGATGTGCTTGATTTTGATGTTGATTTTGCCTATACTGTTGATGGAGGTCCCTTAGGGGAGTTACAGTACGAAACCTTTAATGCTGCGGCTGCTGAGGTAGAATTCATTGGGCGTAATGTCCACCCTGGAACAGCAAAAGATACCATGGTTAATGCCTTACAGTTAGCGATGGACTTTCACTCCGAACTTCCAGAAAAAGACAGGCCAGAGTTAACCGAAGGGTATGAGGGCTTCTATCATCTGATGGACTTGGAAGGATCAGTTGACCATGCTGTAGCCAGCTATATCATTCGAGACTTTGATCATGCAGGTTTTCAGTCCCGAAAGGCTAAACTAACCGCCATCACTGATCAACTCAACAGTCGCTTTGATAAGGAACGGGTCTTACTTAAAATGAAGGATCAGTATTACAATATGAAAACTATCATTGCGAAAGACATGACCCCTGTTGAAATCGCCAAATCTGTCATGAAACAACTAGGAATCACACCGATTACTGCACCTGTCCGTGGTGGAACAGATGGTTCAAAATTATCATTTTTAGGTATTCCAACTCCAAATCTCTTTGCAGGTGGCGAAAACATGCACGGTCGCTTTGAGTTTGTTAGTTTAGAGACCATGGAAAAAGCTGTTGATGTCATTATCGGTATCAGCACTTACCCATCCTAGAAACAGAAAACTCATCTGCTCTCAGGAGAGTAGAGGAAGAGGAACTACAAGAAACAACCATAAAGGCAATCATAAGAAAACTCCTAGGCAAGTTGCCTAGGAGTTTTTATAGAGTAGGGGCTATACTTAAAGCAGCTAAATTTGAATGAATAAGGAGAGATTATATGCAA
>DIXV01000137.1 GCA_002436115.1 Streptococcus sp. UBA6071
CTACTGTAAAGTTTCTCTCTGTAATAAGCCTTTGTATCAATAAGCATTATTTAGGGGCATCCGTGCTCAAAAACGACAGAAAGAGATGTCCGTATGGGAAAATTTCAATTAGATTATAAAGGTCAAGCGCAGGTTCAACGCTTTCACGAGAAGCAATCACGAGAAAGTATTGATAAGAAGGCTAGGGTTAAGGATTTACAGGCTAAATTTTTAGCGAAGAAAAAACAGACGTAAGAGTAAAGAAAAGGGGGATAGACTTATGTTACAGATTGGTCTTGTTGGATTAGGTAGCATTTCAGAGAAGGCTTATCTCCCTTTTATGCGCCAGCTACCAATGATTCATTGGCACTTATGTACACGTCAATCTGAAGTGCTTGATAGGGTAGCAAGCCTTTTTGGTAAGAGGAGTACCTATAAACGTCTGGAGGACTTGGCACAAGTCCCTCTTGATGGGGTCTTTATCCATACAGCGACCGTTTCCCATGTAGCAATTGCTGAGCTTTTCCTTAATCAAGGGATTCCCGTCTATATGGACAAGCCCTTAGCAGAAAGTTATGAGGAAGCAAAGGCGCTTTATGATCTGGCAGAAGCGAACCAAACCTTTCTTATGGCAGGGTTTAACCGTCGCTTTGCACCTAAGGTGTCAAAGATGAAAACACTAGGCCATAAGAAAAAGATTTATGTCGAAAAAAATGCAGTCAACTCGCCCGGGGAGTTGCGATTTAAGTTGTTTGATATCTTTATTCACCCTTTAGATACAGCTCTCTTTTTACTTGATGAAGCACCTATCCGTGGCTATTTCCAATACCATAAAGAGAAAGACTTACTGGTTCAGGCGACCCTTGTCTTAGAAACAGAAGAGTCAACTGTGATTGTTGGGATGAATTTACAGTCAGGTAGTCGACGCGAGGTGATGACGGTGGAAACACCAGAAGCGACCTACCAGTTGGAAAATTTAGACCAACTCAGTCTTTACCAAGGAAATCAGGAGCTTAAAGATGCATTTGATGCTTGGGACACCCTCCTTTATAAGCGAGGGTTTGAATCGGCGGTATTGGCTTTTTTAGAAGCAATTGACAGTGGTGTCAATCCCGTGTCAAGGTGGTCTAGTTTACAAAGCCATTGGATTTGCCAAGTGATGGCAGAATCAGAAGCCTCTTCAGGGCTCTTGCAACTTAAGTTAGAGTAGGAAGGGAAAAGAAATGGAACTGCGGCGACCAGGATTAGCAGATGAGCAGGCTGTTCTTGATCTGATGAGAGAATACGAAGCGTCTAATAGCCCTCAAGATGGATTTTTTTGTAGGTCAGCCCTCTTTGATTACGACGCTTGGCTCCTAAGTAATTTAAGATTTGAAGTGGGATTAGACCTTCCAGAAGGCTTCGTTCCAGCTATTCAATTTGTTTCCTTCGATGAGAAAGGGCACGCCTTGGGATTTCTTCACCTTCGCTTATCCTTGAATGCCCTTCTGTTGGAAAAAGGCGGTCATATTGGCTACTCCATTAGACCGAGTGAGCGTGGGAAAGGCTACGCAAAAGAACAATTGACATTAGCTTTACAAGAGTGTCAAGCAAAAAACATCAGACGGGTATTACTTACTTGCGATAGAAGGAACTCCGTCAGTCGTTCAGTTATTTTAAGTCAGTCTGCTGTCTTGGAGGACACCAGAGCTGGCATTGAACGCTATTGGATAGATTTGGAGAAAACCAGTGAATAACCCTCAACCACAGGAATGGAAGTCTGAGGAACTCAGTCAGAATTACGTTATTGATTATAAAGCCTTCAATTTTGTTGATGGAGAGGGGGTTCGCTGTTCTCTGTATGTTTCTGGCTGTAGGTTTCATTGTGAAGGGTGTTATAATGTAGCAACTTGGAATTTTAAAGCAGGCTTTCCCTACACAGAGGAGCTTGAAGAACAGATCATGGAAGATTTGGCGAAACCTTACGTGCAGGGCCTGACTCTCTTAGGAGGAGAACCTTTTCTTAACACAGGGATGTTGCTTCCCCTCGTCACACGTGTTCGTCGTGAGTTACCAGATAAGGATATTTGGTCTTGGACAGGATACACTTGGGAGGAGATGATGTTAGAGACAGCAGATAAATTAGAGCTTCTTAGTTTTGTGGATATTCTGGTAGATGGCCGTTTTGAGATTGCCAAAAAAAACCTGATGCTCCAATTTAGAGGGTCTAGCAACCAGCGAATTATTGATGTGCAAAAATCAATCGCTCAAAACCAAGTGGTTATTTGGAGCAAATTGAATGACCCCAAAGCCCCTTAGAAGAGAAAAATTTCAGAATAAGTAGGGTTAAGATAGAAGTTAAGTAAGGGAGCGGACAGAGTAAAATTTGTCTGCTTCTTTTAATGAACCAAATGGAAAGTTAACTTGACATTTGGGTGTGGAAATGGTAATATGATTATGTAAAGCAAACTTTCCATACAAAGAGGGAGGATTGAAGTGAAAAATAAACTGGAAGAAATTAGAAAGGAAAAAGGAATAACGCAAGAGCAATTAGCTAATGCTCTTGAAGTATCAAGGCAGACAGTGGGATCGTTAGAAAATGGGCGATATAATCCATCAATTACATTGGCATTCAAAATTGCAAAGTTCTTTAACCTGACACTTGAACAAATTTTCTTTTATGAGGAGGATTAAGATGAAAAATAATAAAATATGGTATCTAGGATATGTAATAGGTATTTTTAGTTTAGCTGTAGTTTTTGGATTTAAACTTAATGAGATCTTGAAGATTGTGTTGACCTTTGTTTTTGCTATTAGTGTATCTATTTCCCATATAAAAATCATGCATAATAAAATGATGGAAAAAGATCCAAACTACAGAATAAGTGTAAATGACGAAAGAAGTGAAAAAATCAGAGATAAAGTTAATGCAATGTTGGCTTCAACACTAATGCTTCTGATGGGAATTATTGCCGTTATTTGTATTTCGATAAAGGCATATATACCAGCTGTTCTTTTGGCAGTTTCAGTTGGATGCTCTCCGATTATTATGTATTTCATCAATAGATATTACGAAAAAAAATATTAGACGGGTATTACTTACTTGCGATA
>DIXV01000110.1:0-252 GCA_002436115.1 Streptococcus sp. UBA6071
TCCCCCTTGCAAACGTTCCAAGGCTGTTAAAAGGTTGATCAGAGTTGTTTTGCCAGATCCGGTCCCTCCGATGATACCTAAGCACTCTCCAACACCTAAATCAAAAGTTAAACCTGATAGGGCTGGTTTAACAGATCTAGGATAATAAAACTCAACAGCCTCAAGTCTTAAGGCTAGCGAATCAGAGGCTTCTTCTTGAACCAAATCTGCGTCAATGTGTTCCTCTTCTAACGCTAAAATGGTCTGAACCCG
>DIXV01000110.1:487-695 GCA_002436115.1 Streptococcus sp. UBA6071
ACGAGCATTCCTTGACTAAGAAGGGTATTGCCTACCTGTATATTCCCCTGCCAAATGACTAAAATCAAGGCTATATTAACGAAGAGATAGGTTACTGGAGAAAGGGTGGACGAGGAGAAGCTAGCTCTAATTTCGTCTTTGACGTAGGTTGTATTCAAGATTGAAAACTCTTGTTTTTCTCGTTCCGTCTGTCCAAAAGCTCTAATCA
>DIXV01000110.1:922-1158 GCA_002436115.1 Streptococcus sp. UBA6071
CCCGATAATTGAGCTTCTACTAGACCAACCAATTGATCCAGTCCTCGGCGCAACTTCTTATAGCGAAAGGCCATGAGTCTCGAAATCACACCGACACTAAGGAAGAGGCTGAAAATGAGACCTAGAAAAAGTAAAGCGATTGGGTAACTTATACGAAAGGCCATGATAAGAGCACCAAAAACAATAATCGGAGCTCTTAAAAAGAGTCTCAGGAATTGATTGATTCCTGTCTGGAT
>DIXV01000110.1:1444-6172 GCA_002436115.1 Streptococcus sp. UBA6071
CGATAGGTATCGTTCGATAAACGCGTAAGGAGAGAAGATCTTCCTAATTTATCACGCTTATCCTTTGATAAGTTCATCACCTTATCAAATAAATCTTGAGTGAGCGACTCGGTAAATCTAACCGCAGACTTAGCTGCAAAATACTGCGCTAATAGAGCAACAAGCATCCCTAAACCCGCTAGAAGAAAGAGCAAAAAAACCATAAGAACCAGGCCCCCCCGGTTCTTATTTGGACTGATGTCATCTACAAGATAAGCGATAACCAAAGGAACTCCGAGTTCAAAACTAGCTTCCAAAAGTTTGAAGACAGGAGCTAAGAAGGTTTCCTTCAAATAGCCTTTAAAATAGACAAGTAGTGCTTTCATCAGCTATTATTTAAAGCCTGAGTCGCTGTGATGATGGTTAATTTATATACATCATCCGAGTTACAGCCACGAGATAAGTCATTTACGGGCTGATTCAATCCCTGTAAGATAGGACCCACTGCTGAGAAACCACCCAACCGCTCCGCAATTTTATAACCAATATTTCCTGATTGGATTTCAGGGAAGATATAGACGGTTGCTTGACCTGCCACACGACTACCTGGTGCCTTTATTTCCCCCGCCTTAGCATCAATAGCTGCGTCAAATTGTAGTTCCCCATCCAATGCCAAATCAGGGCGCAAAACCTGTGCAATCTGCGTTGCTTCAACCACCTTACCTACGTCTGAGCTACTCCCACTTCCTTTTGTTGAAAAGCTGAGCATGGCTACACGAGGGTCAATGCCGAAAAGTTTGGCTGTATCAGCTGTCTTCACTGCAATTTCTGCTAGGGTTTGAGCATCAGGATTGATATTGATGGCACAATCACCAAAGATAAAGCGTCTATTGTCAGATTCACGTACCATCAAGAAGGCACCTGAAGTTCGAGAAACACCTGGCTGAGTCTTGATAATTTGCAAAGCAGGACGAACAGTGTCTGCTGTTGAATGGATTGCTCCAGAGACCATCCCTTTGGCGTACCCCATATAAACCAGCATCACACCAAAATAATTGACATCTTTAATCAGTTCTCTGGCCTGTTCTTCTGTTACCTTGCCTTGACGACGTTCAACCAAGGCTTGAACCATAGCATCAGTCTCCGCATAATCTGTCGGATCAATGATTTCATAACCAGTCATCACCCCTTCAATCTCCAAATAAGCAGAGATTTTGTTGATATTTCCCAAGATAATCGGAACGACTAATTGCTCTTTGATTAGAAGCTTAGCCGCTTGAAGGATTCGGGGTTCTTCACCCTCTGGCAAAACAATTTTGATGTTTTTATTAACCAGATTGGACTTTAAGTTTTGAAAAATTTGCATATGATACTCCTTTGTTAAGTCAGCTCAATTTTATATAACAAAACCATTATACTATATTTACCGTTGGAATTCACCTATTATTGTCTATTTTTACAGAAAAATGAAGGCGGATACACACTTGGTAAATCAAGGTTTAGCTATTGGACGGGTATCACATTAGGATTAGCTTGCTCTGTAAAAGCAACCGTTTCCCAACTATTGACCGCAGGGTAATCTGCTAAAGCTTTTCCCTAAACCTAACCAAACTTAAGGGGTCTCTAACTGCCTCAATACCCTTTGAAAATCTGCTGGTAGCTGACTCTCTAGATGGATCGTTTTGTCCTTAAAAGGATGGTAAAAACTTAAATGATGACAATGTAAAGCTTGTCTGTCCATGCCATCATCTAAACTTCCACCGTACAGGTCATCGCCTAAGAGCGGAAAGCCCATGTGGGTGAAATGAACACGGATTTGGTGAGTTCGTCCCGTATGCAAGTGAATATCAACCAGATAGATATCCTCATAGTTGGCTAGGCATCTATAAGAGGTATGAGCGTATTTTCCTGATTTGTGCACTCGGCGAGTGACGATAGAAGTGTCATCTCGAGCGATAGGAGCAATAATTTCTCCCTCCTCTTCAAGACGATTACCTCCTTTAACTAGGGCATAGTAGCGCTTCTTAATCAAGCGTTTCTGCAATTGCTTATCCAATCTGGCGTGGGCATACCCATGCTTGGCAAAAAGCATGAGACCACTGGTGTCCTTATCCAGACGAGTGACAATATGAACTTGTTGATTTTCATAGCCTTGCTTTATATAATAAGCCTTAACAAAGTTTGCCATTGTCCGAGAATGAAGAACACTGGGAATAGAGGCTATTCCAACGGGTTTCTCCAAAACCATAAAATGCTCATCCTCATAATGGATGTTTAAAGGAGCATCAACTGCCTCTAAGTTTTCAAAGGCCATTTCTGATGGGATATCAATGGTGACCTTGTCTCCAACATCTAAGAGATAAATCGCATTCTGTGGCTCACCATTGACTAAAATACGACCACCTGAAAATTTTATCTTGGCTAAGAGAGACTTGGACACGTCATGTTTCTTCAGCAGAGTTTTAACCTTTCCCTTAGCATCTGCAACAAAGTCAAATCTCATGAATCGGCATCCCCAATGAAAGCGTCCTTGACCCGTTCCCAAAAACTAGTGTGACTTGGCGTTGCTACGAAATGAATTTTCTTGCTATCTAACTGAAAGGCTACATGGTCAATCCGATCAAAGACATAGGTCTTGTTATCTACAGATAGACTGTAGCGGTCATTATGTCTAGGGAAAATGGCTATCTTATCTTTCTTAGGAACCACCACAGATGACCCCAATGTGCGATAAACCCGATTATTGAGACTTGCGATTTCAGCTAATTGCAGAGCTTCTATAGTTGGATGAAGAACTGCTCCGCCTAGAGATTTATTATAGGCTGTTGACCCTGTTGGTGTTGATACCGACAAGCCGTCCCCTCTAAATTGCTCAAAGTGAACTTGATTGATGACAACTTCTGCCACCATCGTCTTTGACAAACGCTTCAAGGTTGCCTCATTCAAGGCACGGTAAGTCAGTTGTTCTCCGTTATTTAGCTGAAGGGTAACCTTTAGGATCGGGTAGGAAATCTGTGCTCCCTTATCCATTTTCAGATTGTCCACTAATTTGTCAATTTCAAAGTCACGATAATCGGTGTAAAAGCCTAGGTGACCAGTATGGACACCAACAAAACGTACTTTATCTAGATAAGACTCGTATTTATGAAAGGCAGACAAAAGCATCCCATCTCCTCCAATCGAGATGACGATATCAGGGTGTTTGCCAGTCATGATAAAACCAGCCTCTTTAAGCGATTGAAAAAGCTTGCTGTAAACAGCTTCGCTTTGAGGGCTTCTGCTTGCGATCATCGCAATCCGTTTTCTACCTATACTCTTCATCTGTGTCATCACTATTACCTATACTACTGCTTAATGTCCTTTTGCTCAAATCATAAAGAGCCTGTGCTTCTTGAATATCATCTCGGATTTTACTCATTTCCTCATCCAACTGATTGGCAATTCGAGCAGTCAACTCCAAGCGTTCTTTGATAGCCTGCGGAAATTCTCCCTTATACTTATAATTGAGTGAATGTTCAATCGTCGCCCAAAAATTCATTGCGAGGGTTCGGATCTGAATTTCTGCTAAAACCGTTTTTCCTCCATGAATCGTCTCTACTGGATAGGCTACAATCACATGATAGCTTCGGTAGCCACTCGCTTTTTTATGGTTGATGTAATCACGCTCTTGAACCACCCGCATGTCTTTACGCTTATGGATTAAGTCTCTCACATCATCAACATCATCAACAAACTGCACCATTATCCGTAGACCAGCAATATCCTGCATATCCTGTTCCAAATTGTCTAAAGAAATGCCCCGTAGTTCCATCTTTTCCTGAATACTCTCAATAGGCTTAACGCGTCCTGTCACCAATTCAATCGGCGAATGGCGCTTTTGCTTATGGTATTGCTTTCGAATACTGCGTAGCTTTACCTTCAACTCACTCACTGCTTGAATGTACGGATCTAAAAACTCTTCCCAATTCATAATGGACTCCTTTCTTGTTTTTTTACCATAATTTCGTTAAAATAACATTAATATTATAACACAATGTAGGAAAAAAGAATATGAAACAACTTGAAATTGAATACAAAACCCTTTTAAACACTAAGGAATTTAAACAGTTAACTGCCAAATTTTCGGAAGCCCCTCTTTTTAGCCAAACCAATTATTATTTTGATACAGCAGCATTCGACTTGCGGAAAGCTAAATTAGCTCTCCGCATACGGGTTTTTAGCGACCGTGCAGAATTAACCCTGAAAATTCCACAAAAGGTTGGAAATCTCGAACATACCCTTCACCTTGATTTAGCCGATGCTTTGACCATCATCAAAAAACAGGAACTGCCAATCAATACCGTTACACAAATCATCATCGACCGTGGCTTTGATTTGGCTAAGATTAACAGTATAGGCCATCTAACCACCAATCGCCGAGAGGTTAAACTTCCCATCGGTCTCTTAGCGATTGATGAAAATTATTATGCCAATCGGATGGATTATGAAATAGAACTTGAGGTGGCTGATGCCGATAAGGGAAAGGAGGACTTCTATCATTTCCTCAAGCAAGAACGCATCTATTTCAAGTACGCTAAGTCCAAAGTTGTACGGTTCATAGAAACCCTTTGACAGAAATAGAAAGACCTGTCAGGCTAAGGATCACTTTCTACTGAAATTTTCTTAATTTTTTGGTAAAATAGTAAGGATGATTGATTTCTTGGTTTTAAAACAAGGCCTTGTCAAGACAGACAGTGCTATTGCTACGAT
>DIXV01000110.1:6331-6793 GCA_002436115.1 Streptococcus sp. UBA6071
TATTGCTACAATAAGATAAGCGCACTGTTCCCAAAACACGTCCTCACTCTATTACGCCCAAAGGAGTTCTTTTTATGCCTCACAGCTACCCAGATAAGCAGATTAAATTGTTTTCCCTAAATTCAAATCGCAGCATTGCAGAAAAAATTTCTCAAGAGACTGGTATCCCGCTAGGAAAACTGTCTTCTCGTCAGTTTTCTGATGGGGAAATTCAAGTCAATATTGAGGAGACTGTTCGAGGGATTGATGTTTACATTATTCAATCCACAAGCTTTCCCGTCAGCAACCACCTCATGGAATTGCTCATCATGATTGATGCTTGTCGCAGGGCCTCTGCCCACTCTATCAATGTTGTTATGCCTTATTTTGGCTATGCAAGGCAAGACCGAACAGCTGCTCCAAGAGAACCTATAACAGCAAAATTAGTCGCTAATATGTTGGTTAAAGCAGGTGTTGATCGCC
>DIXV01000110.1:6949-8863 GCA_002436115.1 Streptococcus sp. UBA6071
AGGTGTTGACCGCCTCTTAACACTTGATTTACATGCTGTTCAGGTACAAGGTTTCTTTGATATCCCGGTTGATAATCTGCATACCATCCCTCTCTTTGCCAGCTATTATGCTGAACAAGGGCTTGAAGGGGACGATGTCGTCGTCGTCAGCCCTAAAAACTCTGGCATCAAGCGAGCACGATCTTTAGCTGAATATTTAGATGCTCCGATTGCTATCATTGACCACGAAGAAGATGATGCAGGCCGCCAAAAAGGATACATCATTGGTGAGGTTGCTGGTAAAACTGCTATTTTGGTTGACGATATGATCAATACTGGTCTGACTTTCCTAGAAGCATCCCGTATCCTCAAGAAATCTGGTGCAACAGATATCTATGCCGTTGCCAGCCATGGACTTTTTGCCAATAATGCCGCAGAAAAGTTGAATCAAGCACCAATCAAGGAAATTTTGGTCACCGACTCTGTTGCTACCAAAGAAATCACACCTAAAAACGTTAAATACACCACTGCTAGCCAACTCATGGCCGACGCTATTATTCGTATCCATGAATGTAAGCCAGTGAGTCCACTATTTGCTTACCAAAAAGTCGATAAACCACTATGATTTATTTAGATAATGCCTCTACAACACCGATGTCTCAACCAGCGCTTGACGTGCTCTATCAGGTCAGTCAAGATGTCTTTGCAAACCCCTCTAGCATCCATGGCCATGGCCGACAATCCAACCATATTCTACGTCAATCAAGACAGGCTATCGCTCATGCTCTAAACACTGACCCTAATCAGATTATTTTCACATCAGGTGGGTCGGAAGCCAATAATCTAGCTATTAAAGGCTACGCCCTCGCTAATAGAGATAAAGGGATGCATCTCATTACAACGTCTATTGAACATCACTCCGTCCTCCACACCATGGACTATCTGACCAAACATTGGGGATTCGACATTACCTTTCTCCAACCTCAAGATGGGGAAATTAAACCTCAACAAGTCAAGGAAGCTCTTCGAGACGATACCATCCTAGTCTCCATCATGCATACTAATAACGAGACTGGACTTTCCCTCCCTATTCACGCTATTGGAGAAATCCTGTCCGACCATCCAGCTGTTTTTCATGTGGATGCCGTCCAAGTTATGGGCAAACTCCCCCTTAACCCCCATGAGCTGGGAGTTGATATGCTCTCTGCTTCCGCCCATAAATTTCATGGCCCAAAGGGAGTTGGTTTTCTCTATACTAATACAAATTCCTTCCAGCCTGCTATTCACGGAGGAAGTCAAGAAAGTAAGCGACGGGCTGGAACAGAAAATTTAGCTGGTATTGCTTCTATGGCTAAGGCACTCACCGATAGCCTCTCCAACTGGAAGGATAGCCTTACCCAGGTTGAACAACTCAGAAACGACTTGTTTGAAGGCCTCAAAGAACTTACCTTTTATCAGAATTCGGACCAAGATAGTTTCCCTTATGTGGTCAACCTCGGTTTTCCAAATTGTTCCAATACGCTCCTACTGACACAATTGGATCTAGCGGGTATCTCCGTTTCTAGTGGATCAGCCTGCACAGCTGGGACAATTGAACCTAGCCATGTTTTGTCAGCTCTCTATGGCAACGAAAGTGAACGTTTAAAGGAAAGTATCCGTATCAGTTTTTCCAAAATGACCCTCCCCCAAGATGTTGACATCCTTACTCAAAAAATCAAAGAAATATTAGGAGATTAATATGGCTTTTACAAAAAAAGTAGACCTCAAAAACTGTTCCGTCATCTACGAAATAGACCCCAAGATAAAAAAATATACCTTACTGGATAACACCTTTCTTCAAAACAAGTTAGGCAACTATGAACTGACCCGTTTACTTGAGGAAGCTCCCAATTCTGGTCAAGGTTTTCTGCTAAAAATTCTGATCAATAAAGATCT
>DIXV01000110.1:8995-11413 GCA_002436115.1 Streptococcus sp. UBA6071
CAAATTCTAACCAAGGATTCCTCTTGAAAATTATTATCAACAGTGACTTGACTGGTTTTAAAATCAATATCACAGATAAATCTGGTCTGCGTCTTATTGATATCTTCAAACCGAACGGCAACCCCATCATTCAACAAAAATTCTATTTTCTGATGGATAGTTTAGTAGAGCGTGCTATTTTCAATAAAATAGACAAATAAAGATACCCCTTCAGTTCATCAGCTGAGGGGGTTCTGTTGGAACCTTTTCTAAAATTTTCTCAAATTAAAGGTTACTTGTTGCAATTGTCAGCTATTTTATCTACAATAGAATAATACTCGTATAAGGAGGGTTTCCCCAATGAAATTAGACAAACGTTACGATATCCCACGGGCCACTGCCAAACGCTTATCCCTCTATTATCGTATTTTTAAACGGTTTAATGCAGAAAAAATTGAAAAAGCATCATCTAAGCAGATTGCTGAAGCTATTGGTGTTGATTCAGCAACTGTACGGAGAGACTTTTCTTACTTTGGCGAATTAGGCCGTAGAGGATTTGGTTATGATATTGAAAAATTGATGAACTTTTTTGCTGACATTCTAAATGACAACACCATTACCAATGTTGTCTTAATTGGTGTTGGAAACATGGGACGTGCTTTGTTAAACTATCGCTTTCATGAGCGCAACAAGTTAAAGATTGTCATGGCTTTTGATATGGATGAGCACGATCTGGTAGGGACAACATCAACAGATGGTATTCCCATTTTTGGGATGTCTCAAATGAGAGAGAAACTTCCCCAAGCAAAGGCTGAAACAGCTATCCTTACTGTACCAAGTGCTAAGGCTCAGGAGGTAACGGATTGCCTTGTTGAGGCAGGTATCAAAGGAATCCTTTCTTTTTCCCCTGTCAATTTATCCCTTCCAAAAGATGTCTTCGTCCAGTATGTTGACCTAACGAGCCAACTACAAACCCTACTTTACTTTATGAAACAAGATGAAAAATAAGGATAGCACTCTATGACTCAACCCCTCATTGGTATTTCTGGTAATCTTCAACCTTATCCTGAAGATAGTAATCTCTTTCAATCCTATACCGCCAATGGCTATGTGGAAGGCATTCAAAAATCTGGTGGCCTTCCTCTTATCATCCCTATCGGAAAGCCCGAATTAGCAAAACACTATGCTGTCTCCATTGATAAGTTGATTCTGACCGGTGGACAACACGTTTCCCCACACTTTTATGGAGAGAAAAAGACTATCATCAGTGATGATTATTCCTTAATCCGAGATACGTTTGAGCTAGCTCTCATCCAAGAAATGCTAACCCTTGAAAAACCTATTTTTGCAACCTGCCGTGGCACACAACTTTTCAATGTTGCCCTAGGTGGGACACTCTACCAAGACATCACGGATCACTGGCAAAATCTTTCTGCTATTCATCCCACACACAAGATTACCTTAACCCCCAACACACCACTAAGTGATATTTTTGGAACCAATCCTTCTATTAATTCTCTCCATCGTCAGGCAATCAAGGATTTGGCGCCAGGTCTTGAAATTATCGGTTTATCAGCAGAAGATCACATCATTGAAGCCGTACGTTCAAACAATGGTTATCCTTTCTTAGGTCTGCAATGGCATCCTGAATTTATGATTGACCATCGCGAAGAAGATTTAAAACTTTTTCATTACATCACCCACCAGCTCTAAATCAAATCCGTTGTTTCCCTATAAGAATAGTATGTCTGCGCACCGACAATTAAATGATCCAAGAGAACCAGACCGAGTAAGTCGCTGGTCTCTTTTATTTTGCAAGTGAACTGATCATCGTGTTGACTCGGTGTTGGATCCCCTGATGGGTGATTATGAACGACTATAATTGAAGTGGCCATATACTTAATCGCATAATGTAAAATCTCTCTAGGCTCTGCAATTGAGCGCATGACCGACCCGATAAAAATAGTCTCCTGCTTAATGATCTGGTTTTGAGTGTTCAAATAAAGGGCAATTAAATGTTCCTGCTTCTTATCCCCTAATTCTTGCATCATCTTCTTTGCCAGTTTTTCGCTACTGAGAATTTGTTCCATCTGGCGAAATTCTGACTGGTTAATGCGTTTGCCTAGCTCAATCATCGCCTTTATTTCTATAGCTCTTACTTGTCCGATTCCTCCTAAATCTTGTAGTTCTTGCACCGAGAATTGTCTAAGTTCTGTTAAGCTTTCTAACTGGTCTAGAAGTTGATTGGAGATCGAGTAAACGGACTGTTTTTTCGTTCCTGTTCGGATGAGAATAGCTAAGAGCTCTTGGTTGCTTAACTTTTCTGCACCGTACTCTAACAAACGCTCACGAGGCAACAAGGCCTCTGATTCAAAAGAAATGCTGTACATAATACCCTCCTACTTCTTTATTCGTAAAAAATGGCTATTAATCCAATAG
>DIXV01000042.1:0-331 GCA_002436115.1 Streptococcus sp. UBA6071
TCAGATATGTCGGGGTCGAAGCGGCCAGATATATGTATGAACACCAGATGAGTTTAGAAGAGTTTGTGCAAATCCTATCGGAGTAGACTTGGCAAGTCGAAGCTTAATCCTATCAGTTGAAGATCGTCACTCGAATGAAAAAATAATCTTATACAAAAAATTAAACGTAACGAGGGTGCTATCTACAGAGCGATGATACATTAATACGACTACGGACACCAACAGAAACGAAAGAGCAATACAGCTAAGGGTAAACGATTATTAGGTTTACTTTTAGCTATGTTTTTACTATCTCTTAAGCAGAGTTCATCTGCTTTTGCTAATAATAATT
>DIXV01000042.1:527-8191 GCA_002436115.1 Streptococcus sp. UBA6071
TGCGATGTGTTTTAATGAGACTATGGACGATGGTTTTCTGGGGCTCAAGTCGGTGAACACAGGTAGAGGTCTGCTAAAAGATAGAGGTCTCTCTCTTCTTTTTTATGATATAATGAGGGTTGAAAGGATGGGTTTCTATGCGAAAACCAAAAATTAATGGTAGGACTTTTCTGGTCTACTTGCTTGGGAATGTCATTTTAGCGTGTGGCGTTTGTTTGAACACCAAAACATTTTTAGGGGTCTCTCCTGTTATTTCAGTAGCCTACAATGCATCGATTATCTTAGAAGTTTCCATCGGTCAGGCGACCTTTGTCTATTACTGTCTTTTGATTTTATTGCAGTTTGTCTTGCTAAAGCACAAGTTTGAGAGATTTCAGTTCCTTCAAGTATTCGCTGGCTTTCTGAGCAGTTTTTTTATCGAGATTTTTGATAAATTGTTAGTTGTGCCAGATGACTTAACTTGGCGCTTGTTCAGTCTGTTACTGGCGATAACGTTGACGGGGATAGGGGCCTCTATAACCGTTGCTATGAAAATATTGCCTAATCCAGCTGATGCCCTTGCACACACAGTTGGCTTGGTTTCCCATAAAAGTTTTGGGTTTGGGAAAAACCTCTTGGACGTGATTTGTATCCTGGTATCCATTTCCTTAGGTCTCGTTTTTAGACAAGACTTATTAGGGATCGGTATTGGGACGGTTGTTGCCATGTTTTTAACTGGCAGGATTATTGCGATTTGCCATCCTTGGTCAGAGAGTGCTTATCAGCATTTGGTGGAAAAGCAGATAAGCCGATAAGGAGAGCAACTCTTCTTGCTAGAGGATTAAAGGGAGCACCTTGCCTGTTTTGGGAGGGTGTTTTTCATTGGTTAAGCCTAAGATAAATTTTCCTCAAATACCAAAAACGTGATATAATAAACTGATTAGAGTTTCGAGTGAGGACATGGAATGCGTAAGGTAGCTTTAGGGAAAGCGACTGGTAAAATTATTTTAATGGGAGAGCATGCGGTAGTTTTTGGAGAACCCGCTTTGGCACTGCCTTTTCTTGCAGTCCAAGTAGAGTCAGTGGTCACTGAAAAGGAGGGGGACTTGTCTGTTAACTGCTCTTTTTATGATGGCTTGGTGCATGACATGCCAAAGATTTATGAGAGCCTTAAACACGCTATTCGTTTTTCTCTCTACAGGCTAGGTGTTTCTCAAAATCCTCCGATTCATGTGGAGATTACCTCAAGTATCCCTGCTGAGCGTGGTATGGGGTCAAGTGCCGCAGTGGCTGTTGCAATAGCACGATCACTTTTTAATTTCTACAGTAGCGATTTGACGTCTAAGGAACTGTGGGAGATTGTTCAATCTTCTGAAACCATAGCCCATGGTAATCCTTCAGGAGTAGATGCTATTACGACCAGTGATGCCCAGCCTGTCTTTTACATTAAAAATCAGCCTATAGAGGGGATTGCTCTGGACCTATCAGCTTATTTAGTTGTGGCAGACACTGGACAGATCGGGCATACCTTAGAGGCGGTTCAACATGTGGCAGACTATGTCCGAATGGAAAGCGAAGGATTTCCATCCTTGGGCTTTAGTCCCAAGGCACACCTTGCCCGTCTAGGAGACCTAACACGTCAAGCAAAAGAGGCTTTGCGGACAAATGCTCCCGAAGAACTCGGTCATCTCATGACAGAGGCGCATGGCTATCTCGTTGAATTGGGTGTTTCAGATCCTCGTCTCAACCATCTGGTGGACACTGCTTGCCAAGCAGGAGCTTTGGGAGCAAAGCTAACTGGTGGCGGTCGAGGAGGTTGTATGATTGCTTTAGCAGCAACGAAACAAGCGGCTCAAGACCTCTGTCAGATCTTAGAAGAAGCAGGGGCAAAGCAAACCTGGATGCAATGCTTGGGGAGTGAAGGAGAAAAAAGATGACAGAGGCTATAGGTCGGGCGCGTGCCCATACAAATATTGCCCTGATAAAGTACTGGGGAAAGCGGGACAAAACACTTTTTTTGCCAATGAACAGTTCCTTATCAATGACCTTGGATGCTTTTTATACAGATACCCAAGTGACCTTTGATGAGGCATTAGCTGAAGACACCTTCTTTCTCAACGGTGTTTTACAGACAGAGGAAGAGAGACACAAAATCACGGCCTTCTTAGACCTTTTTCGAGGAGAAATCGCTGAGACAAGGAGGGCATGTGTTGTGTCTTATAACTTTGTTCCAACTGCAGCAGGCTTGGCATCATCGGCATCGGCTTTTGCAGCCTTGGCGCTGTCAATTAATCAGGCGTTAGGGTTAAAGAAAGACACCCAAACCTTATCTACCTATGCTAGAAGGGGGTCAGGCTCTAGTACACGCTCTCTTTTTGGAGGGTTTGTTGAATGGGAAATGGGGACCTGCTCGGAAGATTCACTGGCTGTGCCGATTGAGGATGCGACTTGGGATGTCGGGATGCTTGTTTTGGTTCTTAGCAGTGAAAAAAAAGCTGTTGCCAGTCGTGTTGGAATGGAACATACCGTTGCAACCTCACCCTTTTACCCTGCCTGGGTAAGTTCGGCAAAAAAAGATTTGGTCGCTATTAAGCAAGCTATTGCAGCCCGTGACTTTAAACAAATGGGAAAAATCGCCGAACACAATAGCATGAAAATGCACGCAACTACCCTGTCTTCAAATCCTCCATTTACCTATTGGACACCAGAATCCATCCGAATGCAACAGCTGGTTCGACAAATTCGTGAGGAGACAGGGATTGAAGCCTACATGACCATGGATGCTGGGCCAAATGTCAAGGTGCTTTGCCAAGTCTCAGATATGGAGAGACTGGTTGAACAGTTTGCTCAGCATCTCCCTAAGGAAAAGATTATCACCAGCCTATTAGGGCCAGATGCCTATTATTTAAGCGAGAAAGACTGGCAGGCTAGTAAGGATAGATTTTATGCAAAAACAGATTAAGGATACCCTTGTCAAGGTGCCGGGGAAACTTTTTATTGCTGGAGAATACGCTGTCGTAGATGGTGGGCCTGCAATTATCCTTGCAGTGGATCAGTATTTGACGGTTGCCATCAGAAAGTGTGACCGTTCAGGTTCTCTGACGTCCAGTCAAAATCCTGATTTGAACGTTTCATGGCTCCGAACAAATCAAGGTCTACACTTTACCTCCAGTCATCCCTATGCCTTGGTTCAATCTGCGATGCAGGTCACAGAAGATTACGTTGCAGAAGTTCTGGGCTCTATTGAGGGCTGTTATGACTTGCGAATTAGTAGCGACTTGGTTGATCACGAGACGGGCTTTAAGTATGGCTTAGGTTCGAGCGGTGCGGTAACAGTCGCTGTTGTTAGGGCTCTTTTAACTCACTTTGGGATGGAACAGGAGCCGCTCTTGGTTTATAAGCTGGCTGTTATTGCTCAACATCGGATAGGACTCAAGGGTTCTTTTGGAGACTTGGCAGCGTCTAGTTTTGGTGGCTGGCTGGCTTATAGGAGACCAGATGAGGCTTGGCTTTCAGAGCGCCTCAACACCAGCCCACTCCAGAAGGTCCTTAGAGAATCTTGGCCGGGACTGATGATTCAAGGATTGAGTTTGCCAAAGCAGTTGCATTTCTTAGCAGGATGGACTCAGGCGGTGTCCTCTACAGATCAGTTTCTCAATCAAATGAAGTCTCAAACACAGTCCCAAGGAAAAAGCCAATACCATCAGCAGTTTCTTCTTGAAAGTCGCTCCTGTGTGGAGGGATTAATTGCAGCCTTTCAAGCAGGGGAATGTTCTGCCATTCAGGCGGGTATTCAGAAAAACCGTCACCTTCTAAAAACCTATGCAGAAGAAATGGATCTTCTTATTGAAACCCCTGCTCTTCGTCAGCTAATTGACATTGCAGAAACTCAAGGAGCTGTTGCAAAGACATCTGGTGCAGGTGGTGGGGATTGTGGCATCTGTCTGGTGGAAAAAACCAGCCACATTCCGAAGATTCAATCAGCTTGGCGAGATGCTGGGATTTATCCCTTAAATCTAAGGGAAGCGCCAGCCTTTGGCTTTGACATTCAAGAAAGGAAACCCAATGACTCAGCAAATCAATCGCAAAGATCAGCACATTGGACTAGCCAATCAGCAGTATCACACCCCGTCCAATTCTGACTTGGAAGAGGTGCGTTTTGTTCATCACGCTTTTCCTGAGCGAGAGATCACTACTGTTGATAGCTCCACCCATTTGTTTGGCCTGTCTTTTTCAAGCCCTTTCTTCATCAATGCCATTACAGGCGGAAGTCCCTTAACGACGGCTATTAATCAGCGGCTAGCTATCTTGGCTAGAGAGTTAGACTTGGCGATGGCGACAGGCTCTGTTAGCCTTGCCATGAAAGATCAGGCAGCAGCAGAGACTTTTGCAATCATTCGTAAAGAAAATCCTAATGGCCTTGTTTTTGCAAATTTAGGGGCTCACCACGGTTTGGAAAATGCGAAGCGTGCAGTAGACCTTTTGCAAGCAAATGCCTTACAAATCCACGTTAATGTGCCCCAAGAAATCATCATGCCCGAAGGAGAGCGTGCTTTTACTGGTTGGCTCAAGAATATTGAAAAGATTGTAGAAGGGCTGGAAGTCCCTGTTATAGTCAAAGAAGTTGGCTTTGGGATGAGTCGAGAGACCGTAAAGCAATTGTGTGCTTTAGGTGTCGCATCTATCGATATTTCAGGTCGAGGGGGAACTAATTTTGCACGGATTGAGAATGCTCGCAGAAAAGGTGGCACTTACCACTTTTTGGAGAATTGGGGACAGACAACCGTTGAGAGTTTAGTGGAGGCAAAGGCTTGTTTAGCCTCTGAAAAAAGCCCCAAACTCATTGCTTCAGGTGGGGTTCATCACGCCTTAGATATCGTTAAATGTTTGGCGCTAGGAGCAGATCTGGTTGGTTTGTCTGGGCAGATGCTCCACTGGGTTCGGCAGCCTGAGAGTTTGGATGGAGCTATCCAAGCTGTAGGGGACATGAAAAGGCAGGTAAGAAGCCTCATGTGTCTATTAGGTGCGGAAAAAATAACCGATTTAAGACGGACAGATGTGGTTTTGCCAGCTTCTGTTCAAAATTGGGCAAGGGCAAGAGAGCTAGACATCAGCGCTTATGCCTGTCGCTCTCAAAGAAGTCAAACATAAGAGCCAAGGGGATGATCTGCTATCTAAAACAGCAGCAGAATATCCTAATAGGAAATGGTAGGTTAACTTTATCAAAATCAAGCATGATTTCTGGGTCACTTTGCCAAAACGGTTTTTTTTTGATAAACTAAATAGAATAGCATGAAGGAGTTAGATAGATGAAGGCAATTATTACGGTAGTCGGTAAAGATAAGGCAGGCATTGTTTCAGGGGTTTCGACGAAATTAGCAGAACTAGGCTTGAACATTGATGACATCAACCAAACGATTTTGGATGAGTTTTTCACGATGATGATGGTTGTGTCAAGTGAAGAGCCGAAAGACTTCACCTTGCTCAGAAAAGACTTAGAGGCTATCGGTGACGGCCTCAAGGTTAAAATCAATATCCAAAGTGCAGCTATCTTTGATGCGATGCACAATCTATAAGGAGGCCAGTTCGTGGATATTAAACAGGTTCTTGAAACCATTGAAATGATTGAAGAACAGAACTTCGATATTCGGACTATTACCATGGGGATTTCTCTCTTGGATTGTATTGATACCGATATTGATAGGGCTGCAGAAAAAATTTACCAAAAAATCACAGATAAAGCTGCTCGATTGGTGGAAGTGGGAGATCAAATTGCAACGGAGTTGGGGATTCCTATCGTCAATAAGCGTGTCAGTGTTACTCCCATCGCCTTAATTGGTGCAGCAACTGATAGCACGGATTATTTTCCCTTAGCCGATGCCATGGATCGTGCGGCTAAAACTATCGGTGTTGACTTTATTGGTGGCTTTTCGGCCTTGGTTCAAAAAGGCTACCAAAAAGGGGATGAGATCCTCATTAAGTCTATCCCTCGAGTTTTAGCAGAGACGGACAAGGTGTGTTCTTCCGTTAATATTGGGTCAACCAAGACGGGGATAAATATGACAGCGGTTCGTGATATGGGGCGTATTATTAAGGAAACAGCAAAGCTTTCGGATATGGGAGCTGCGAAATTAGTTGTTTTTGCAAATGCCGTTGAAGATAATCCTTTCATGGCGGGTGCCTTTCATGGCGTTGGTGAAGCAGATGTCGTGATTAACGTGGGTGTCTCTGGGCCAGGTGTTGTCAAACGGGCCTTGGAAAAAGTCCGAGGAGAGAGTTTTGATGTGGTGGCAGAGACTGTCAAGAAGACAGCCTTTAAAATCACCCGTATTGGTCAGCTGGTCGGAAATCTTGCGAGTGAGCGTCTAGGTGTAAAGTTTGGAATTGTGGATCTTTCTCTAGCACCAACCCCAGCAGTCGGAGACTCCGTTGCTCGTGTCCTTGAGGAGATGGGACTCGATATGGTGGGAACTCATGGGACAACAGCTGCTCTGGCTTTACTCAATGATCAGGTTAAAAAAGGTGGCGTTATGGCCTGTAACCAAGTCGGGGGTCTTTCAGGTGCTTTCATTCCCGTATCAGAAGACGAAGGCATGATTGCGGCAGTTCAGGCTGGTTCCTTGAACCTAGAGAAATTAGAGGCTATGACAGCTATCTGTTCCGTTGGTTTGGACATGATCGCTATTCCAGAAGATACACCTTATGAGACGATTGCGGCTATGATTGCTGATGAAGCAGCCATAGGTGTTATTAACCAAAAAACGACAGCGGTTCGTATTATTCCTAAGGGTAAGGAAGGGGATATGATTGCATTTGGTGGTCTATTAGGAACAGCTCCAGTTATGGCGGTCAATAAGAATTCCTCAGCAGACTTTATCGCACGTGGTGGACAGATTCCTGCTCCGATTCATAGCTTTAAAAATTAAGAAAACAAGGTTTTTAAGATGAACTCCTGATGGGATTTAGCTTGAAAGCCTTTTTATGATATAATAGTTAAGACAAAAAACAGAAGGAGAAATAGAATGACCGCAACAAGACTCTATATTGCTCGTCATGGAAAGACGATGTTTAATACCATTGGACGTGCGCAAGGTTGGAGTGATACTCCCTTGACTGCAGCTGGTGAACGTGGGATTCATGAATTGGGAATTGGCCTAGGAAAAGCTGGGCTAGCATTTCAATTAGCCTTTTCTAGTGATTCTGGTCGAACCATTCAGACCATGGGGATCCTTCTCGAGGAACTGGGTTTGACAGGCAAAATCCCATACACTTATGACAAACGCATCCGTGAGTGGTGTTTTGGTAGCCTTGATGGTGGCTATGACGATGCACTCTTTCTAGGTGTCCTGCCACGTGTTTATGGGAAAAAGGTGGATTTTCAAGAGCTCACTTACGAAGAAATGGCCAAAGGCATCCAAGAAGTGGACACAGCAGGTTGGGCAGAATCTTGGGACCAGCTTCGTCATCGTATCTTGACTGGATTTACAGATATGGCCAAGGCAATGGAAGGTCAGGGAGGCGGCAATGTTCTTATTGTTAGCCATGGTATGACTATTAATACCTTTGTCGATTTAGTAGCTCCACAAAAGGAACGTCAAGCCTTGGATAATGGAAGTGTGACTGTTTTAAGGTATGAGAACGGTGAATTTAAACTGGAGAAATTAGGGGATATGGCTTATCGCCAA